>CAKSAI010000024.1 GCA_934434905.1 uncultured Lachnospiraceae bacterium
ACGGTTTCCATGGCTTCCGCCGTTATATGCTCAAAGGGTCCGTGGAAGCCGTCGCCGCCGGTACCCAGGTTGGGGCAGGGGAGTCCCATGAAGCTTAAGCGGGCACCGTCCGTGCCGCCGCGCACCGGTCTTGACAGAGGCTCTAAGCCCACAGCGCGGATGGCATCCTTTGCCTTTTCCACTATGGAGAAGTTCTTCTCGATGACCTCCAGCATATTGCGGTAGCTCTCGGTGATGGTAAGGGTCACCGTGCCGCTGCCGTACTTCTCATTTAACTTGTCTGTGATCTCCCTGAGAAAATCCTGGCGTCTGGCGAAGGTCTCGCTGTCGTGATCCCGGACAATATAATGCAGGTGCGCAGAGGCTACATCACCCCTCATATCGGTCAGGTGGTAGAAGCCCTCACGGTCTCTGGTTTGGGCCGGGGTCTCCGACTCCGGCAGCATGCCTTGGAGCTCGCAGGCAACAGCGGCCGCATTTACCATGATATGGTAAGCGCTTCCGGGGTGTACGTTGACACCCTTGATGAGAAAATCCGCAGAGGCGGCATTGAAGTTCTCATAGGCGATCTCGCCCTCATAATCACCGTCCACGGTATAAGCGTAATCCGCTTTGAAATAGGAGAGGTCAAACAGGTCGGCGCCCCGCCCGATTTCTTCGTCCGGGGTAAAGCCCACCCAGATATCGCCGTGGGGAATCTGCTCTGTCTGAATCCGTTCAATGGCGGTGATGATCTCCGCCACACCGGCCTTGTCATCCGCCCCAAGCAGGGTGGAGCCATCGGTGACGATGAGCGTTTGTCCGGCGCGGGAGATAAGCTGCGGGAAATCCGCTACACGCAGAACCGCGCCGGTGGCCGACAAGGTCACGTCCTTCCCGTCATAATCCGGGATCAGCACCGGATGCACCTGCTCTCCGGGATAATCCGGTGCGGTGTCGATATGCGAGATGAAGCCGATGGACTTCTTGTTCTCATATCCGGCCGTGGCGGGCAGCAGACCGTATACGTAGCAGTGCTCATCGCAGACGACATTGGAAAGGCCAAGCTCCTCAAGCTCCCTGGCTAACTCCTGCCCCAGTGCAAACTGGCGGCTGGTGCTTGGGCAGGTATCGGACTCCTCATCGGATGTGGTCCAGTAAGAAATGTATTTCAGAAATCTCTCTTCTGCTTTCATAATGCTCCTCCATATGATGATGTTTGTGTTCCACATCAAAGATAGTCTTTTTTCTGGTCAATGTCAATGCAGTATGGTAAACTAAATGTAGCGAAGTTTGGTTTTCCACCAACTATAGCCGCTGTCTGTGCGCAGCGTACTTCGAACAGGAGAGGCAGAGAAATGTCAGAGGAAAAACGCAGTTATATTGCCATAGACTTAAAATCGTTTTATGCCTCCGTGGAGTGTGTCGGCCGCGGTTTGAATCCGCTGACTACAAATCTTGTGGTTGCCGATGAGAGCCGTACCGACAAAACCATTTGTCTTGCAGTATCCCCATCCCTGAAGGCCTATGGTATTCCGGGGCGGGCCAGACTTTTCGAGGTGATACAGAAGGTACGGGCCGCCAATGAGCAGAGAAGGATGTCCGCGCCAAAGCATGCATTTATCGGAAGCTCCAGTGACGATGAGGTTCTTCGTTCGGTACCGGAATATGCCATAGACTATATCGTTGCTCCGCCGAGGATGGCAAAATATATGGAGATCAGTACGCAGATTTATCATATTTATCTGAAGTATATCGCGCCGGAGGATATCCATGTCTATTCCATTGATGAGGTTTTTATGGATGTTACCGATTATCTGAATACGTATCAGATGACCCCGCGGGAGCTTGCAATGACGATGATAAAGGATGTGCTGGATACCACGGGGATAACAGCTACAGCCGGGATCGGAACGAATCTTTATCTGTGCAAGGTTGCCATGGACATTGTGGCAAAGCATATTCCTGCGACGAAGGACGGTGTCCGCATCGCCCAACTGAATGAGATGTCCTATCGCAGACTTCTGTGGGGACATCGTCCCCTGACGGATTTCTGGCGGGTTGGCAGAGGGTATGCGAAGAAGCTGGAAGAGGTCGGGCTCTATACCATGGGCGATGTGGCGAGATGCTCGCTGGGAAAGCCCAATGAATATTATAACGAGGAGCTGCTCTACAAGCTGTTTGGAATCAATGCGGAGCTTCTCATCGATCATGCCTGGGGCTGGGAGCCCTGCCGGATATCGGATATAAAGGCCTATAAGCCGGAGAACAACAGTATAAGCTCCGGCCAGGTATTACAGAGTCCGTATACGGCTCAGATGGCACGGGTCGTTGCCCGTGAAATGGCGGACGCTCTTGCATTGGATCTGGTGGACAAGGGGCTGGTGACGGACCAGCTTGTGCTGACCGTGGGATATGATATCGAGAACCTGACAGATCCGGTCAGAAGGAAACGATACAAAGGTGCCGTTACCGTGGATCATTATGGGCGCAGCGTACCGAAGCACGCTCACGGGACGGAGAATCTCAAGCGGCAGACGTCTTCCTCCACACTGCTTCTGGATGCAGCGTCCGATTTATATGACCGTATTGTGGACAAAAATCTGCTTGTCCGAAGGATTACCTTAGTGGCGAATCATGTGGTGGACGAGCGATCCGTAGAACGGAAGCAGGAATTTCAGCAAATGGATCTTTTTACCGATTATGAGGCCATACAGCGGCAGCAGGCCGAAGAAGAGGCAGCGTTGGAGCGGGAGCGGCGTATACAGAACACGCTGCTGGATATCAAGAAGAAATATGGGAAAAATGCCATCGTTAGGGGCATGAATCTTCAGGAGGGCGCCACTGCCATAGAACGGAATGAGCAGATCGGCGGCCATAAGGCGTAGGAAGGGAGAGATGGCAGTGACAGAAGAGAGAGACATGCACCGCTATGACGACATGATTCATCTGCCTCATCATCAATCCGGGACAAGACCGCATATGTCCCTTCATGACCGCGCGGCCCAGTTCTCGCCCTTTGCAGCGTTGACTGGGTATGACGCTGCCGTGGAGGAGGCGGCAAGGCTGACGGAACAGAAGCTGGAGCTTTCCGAAGAAGAGAAGGCGGCAATAGGTGCGAAGCTGACGGAGATTAAGGAGCATATCAAGGAACGGCCGGAGGTGACAGTCACCTACTTTGTTCCGGATGAGAGGAAGGCTGGCGGAACCTATGTTACCGTGACCGGGACGGTGAGGCGGATCGATGAATTTGAGCGTGTTGTCGTTATGCAGGATCAGAGCAGGGTTGGGATTGATGATATTATTGTTTTGCAGAGAACAGCCGAAGGAGCCTGCCGGTAAGTGCTGGTGCTCCGGTGTCTGGCTGAACTGTTTGCACAAGATTTAAAACAATCCTTTTGAATATTGCAATATGACGGAATATGAGTTATATTTCTTATATATAGTGGAAAAAGAT
Source organism: uncultured Lachnospiraceae bacterium (assembly GCA_934434905.1). Classification (GTDB taxonomy): domain Bacteria; phylum Bacillota; class Clostridia; order Lachnospirales; family Lachnospiraceae; genus 14-2. The sequence goes on from CAKSAI010000024.1 coordinate 3,437, forward strand.
TGTTAAAAAATTAACGATAAAAACAAGGAGGAGTAGACATGAATTTGAACAGGATCATTGCTGTTCGAAACAACAAGACGGTCTATCGGGACGGTCAGCGCTGCTGCAAAGTGTTCAATGAAGAATATTCCAAGGCGGATATCTTAAGCGAAGCGTTGAATCAGGCGCGCATAGAAGAGACCGGGCTTGTTGTACCGAAGCTTTTAGAGGTGACTGTACTCGAAGGAAAATGGGCGATTGTTTATGAATACGTCCAGGGCAAGACACTGGGACAGCTTATGGAGGAATCGCCGGAGAAGAAGGATGAATATCTGGAACAGTTTGTGGATCTCCAACTGCAGGTGCAGGGGAAGACATGTCCCATGCTGACCCGGTTAAAGGACAAGATGACGCAGGAGATCTGTGCGACGGATCTTCCGGCTACGGTTCGTTACAGTCTGCACGCCAGTCTCATGTCCATGCCGAAGCACTATAAGATCTGCCACGGGGATTTCCGCCCGTCCAACATTGTCATAATGGAAGATGGCACCCCCTGTATTCTTGACTGGTCCCACGCGACCAGAGGCAACGCTTCCGCAGATGCAGCGCGCACCTACATGCTGTTTTGCATACACGAAGGCAAGGACAGAGCCGAGCAGTACCTGGATCTGTTCTGCGAGAAGAGCAACACTGAGAAACAATATGTCCGGAAATGGATACCGCTGGTGGCGGCTGCCCATTCCGTCAAGGGGAATGCGGCTGAGCGCGAATTCATGCGCACCTGGATCCACGCAGCGAATTAAGAGAGAATAAGAGAAGGAGGACGAATCAATGAAGATTACCGTTTGCATCGGCTCATCCTGTCATATCAAGGGCTCCCGCCAGGTGGTGGAGCAGCTTCAGTCCCTGATCCGTCAGCATGACATTGCCGACAAGGTAGACATGGGGGGAACTTTTTGCATGGGAAGATGTCAAGAGGGCGTCTGCGTGAATGTGGATGAACAGTTTCATTCTGTGTCGCCCGATACCGTAGAAGAATTTTTCACAAAAAATATTTTGGAAAAGGTTTAAGAATTATGATAATACAGATATGTGTAGGTTCATCCTGTCATTTAAAGGGCTCTGAACGACTGGTAGAGCTGTTCCAGGCCGCCATTGCGGAGCATAAGCTCGATACCGAGATCACTTTAGCAGGCAGCTTCTGTACCGGGCAGTGCAACCGGGAAGGCGTGTCCATCACCGTTGACGACACCGTTTATACCGGAATTACGCCGGAGAGCTTCCAGACATTTTTTGATGAGAAGGTGTTACAGCCGCTCAAGAAGGAGATGAGATAATCGAATGGATTGCCTGACATTGAAAAAATCCAACTGCAAAAATTGCTATAAGTGCATTCGCCATTGCCCGGTAAAGTCCATACGTTTTTCCGGCAATCAGGCATATATCATTGGAAATGAGTGTATTCTGTGCGGGCAGTGCTTTGTTGTCTGTCCGCAGGATGCCAAGCAGATCGTTGACGAGACGGAGAAGGCGAAGGTTCTCTTACAGAGCGGCGATCCGGTATTTGTAAGCCTGGCGCCGTCCTTTGTGGCAAACTATGAAGGCGTCGGCATAGAAGCTATGCGCGAAGCAGTGAAGAAGCTGGGCTTCTGCGATGTGGAGGAGACCGCTATCGGAGCTACCATTGTGAAGAAGGAATATGAGCGTATGATCAATGAGGAGACCAGGGATGTCATCATCTCCTCCTGCTGTCATTCCATAAACCTGCTGATTCAGAAGAATTTCCCGGCACAGCTTCCGTATCTGGCGGATGTGCTCTCGCCCATGCAGGCACACTGTAAGGATATCAAGCGCCGCTATCCCAATGCCAAGACTGTTTTTGTAGGCCCCTGTGTGGCGAAAAAGGACGAGGCACAGCACTACGAGGGATATGTGGATGCGGTACTGACCTTTGATGAGCTTACCGCCTGGCTGAAGGCGGAGCATGTGGAGCTGGAGCAGAGGGCGGATGACTGTGAGAACAGCCGTGCCCGCTTCTTCCCGACCACCGGAGGTATCTTAAAGACCATGGCTCAGGACAATCCACATTACACGTATATGGCTATTGACGGAACCAGCAACTGTATTGCTGCGCTTAAGGATATCGAGAGCGGCAAGATCCATCACTGCTTTATCGAAATGTCCGCCTGTGTGGGAAGCTGTATCGGCGGCCCGGTTATGGAGAAGTTCCACCGATCACCGGTTCAGGACTATATGGCGGTGGCACAGTATGCCGGTGAGAAGGACTTCCCGGTGGAGCAGCCGGATCCTCTGAGCCTGCAGAAGACCTTCGAGGTCATTGACCGGAAGCTTCAGCCGCCCACTGAGAGTGAGATCCGTGAGATTCTGCGCCAGATGGGTAAGGTGAAGCCCGCGGATGAGCTGAACTGCGGCTCCTGCGGTTATAATACCTGCCGTGAGAAGGCGGTTGCCATCTATCAGGGCAAGGCGGAGATATCCATGTGTCTTCCGTACTTAAAGGATAAGGCGGAGAGCTTCTCAGATACCATCTCCCGCAATACGCCCAACGGTCTTATCGTGCTGAATGAGAAGATGGAGGTGCAGCAGATCAACAAGGCTGCCCAGAAGATATTAAATATCCGCCGGGCCTCCGATATACTGGGCGACCAGGTGGTACGGGTGATGGAGCCTTCCGATTTCCTGGAGGTATTAGGCACAGGCAAGGATATACATAATAAACAGGTATATCTTGCGGAATATGAGAAATATGTGGAAGAAACCATTGTTTACGATAAGGAGTACCGGCTGCTGGTGGGCATCCTGCGGGATGTGACCGAGGAGGAGCTTGTCCGGGCGAAGAAGGAGCGCATCAGTCGACAGACCGTGGAGATCGCGGATCGGGTAGTTGACAAGCAGATGCGCATCGTACAGGACATTGCCTCCCTGCTGGGCGAGACGGCCGCGGAAACGAAGATTGCGCTTTTTAAACTAAAGGAGTCCATCGGCGATGAATAACCTATGTACCGACATCGGCTGGAAAAGTATCAATCACGAGGGCGAGCAGCTCTGCGGGGACCATGTGGATATCGTGGAACAGAATGAGAATTCCACAGTCATCGTGCTGGCGGATGGTCTGGGCAGCGGCGTGAAGGCCAGCATCCTGTCCACGCTGACCTCCAAGATCATTTCCACGATGATGGCGGAGGGCCTGCCACTGGAGGAGTGTGTTGCCACCATTGCCGCGACACTTCCCATCTGCTCCGTGCGTGGTGTGGCGTATTCCACGTTTACCATCATTCACCTGATTGACAACACCACAGCCGAGCTGATCCAATATGACAATCCCCAGGTGATCCTGCTTAGGGATTTTGAGAATTACGAGTATCCAAGGACGGAGCTGAATATCGACGGCAAGAAGATCTACCAGTCGGTCATCAAGCTGCAGGAGAACGATATCTTTATCGCAATGAGCGACGGATGTTCCCATGCCGGAATCGGTATCGCCTATAACTTCGGCTGGAAACGGGAGGATATCGCGGACTTCATGAAGACCGTCGCTGTCGCCGGGTATACGGCGAAGACCCTGTCTACCATGCTGGTGGACGAGTGTGATAAACAGTACGGCTATCATCCCGGCGATGATGCCACCGCCTGTGTCATCAAGGTGCGGCGGAGAGAACCCATGAATCTGCTGTTCGGGCCGCCCAGGAACCGGGACGACTGCGACCGTATGATGTCGCTGTTTTTCTCCAAGGAGGGAAAGCATATCATCTGCGGCGGAACCACTTCCTCCATCGCGGCCAAGTACCTGGGTAAGCCATTGCGGGCCAGCCTGAGCTTCGAGAGCAGTGACGTGCCGCCTATCGCGACCATTGAGGGCGTGGATCTGGTGACGGAGGGTGTCATCACCATCAACAAGGTCATTGAGTACGCCAAGGATGCGCTTGGCAGCAATGAGCTGTATGAGCACTGGGGGTTTGCCAGAGACGGTGCATCCATGATCTGCCGCCTGCTGTTTGAGGAGGCAACCGACATTAACTTTTTTGTTGGAAGAGCAGTCAATCCGGCACACCAGAATCCGGATCTGCCCATCAACTTCAATATAAAAATGAACCTGGTAGAAGAGCTTTCCAACTGCCTGAGGCAAATGGGTAAGCGGGTAAAATTAAGCTATTTCTAACGGATAGTTCAGCCGTTGCGAATGGTGCGTCTGAACTGACACATACAATATATAAGGAGGATGTTATGAGAAAATTTGATACAAAGGTTCAGCACTTGAAGTATAAAGTTTTGCGTGAGGTTGCCAAGCTGGCGTGGAATGACACGCTGCTGGAGGAAGTGCTGGATATTCCGAAGAAGATTGTTCCGGGCAATACGCCCACCATGCGCTGCTGTGTATACAAGGAGCGCGCAATTCTCGGTGATCGCGTGAAGCTCGCCATGGGCGGAGACCCCAGCAATCCTAACGTGATTGAGGTAATCGAGACGGCTTGCGATGAATGCCCGATGGGTGGTTATGAAGTTACCAACGCCTGCCGTGGTTGTCTGGCACATCGGTGCGAGGACGCCTGCCGATTCGGAGCTATCACCTTTGACGAGAATCATGTGGCGCACATCGACAAGACCAAGTGTAAGGAGTGCGGAGCTTGTTCCAGAGTCTGCCCCTACACAGCTATTATCAGCCGTAGGCGTCCCTGCGAGAATGCCTGCAAGATTAAGGCAATCTCCATGAATGAGAATAGGGCTGCGGCCATTGACAACGAGAAATGCATCTCCTGTGGTGCCTGTGTATATCAGTGCCCCTTCGGAGCCATCATGGATAAGTCCTATATTCTGGACGTCATCGATATCTTGAAAAAGAGTGAAAATGGCAATAAATATAAAGTGTTTGCCGTTGTGGCACCTTCCATTTCCAGTCAGTTTACCTATGCGAAGCTGGGGCAGGTGGTCTCCGGTATGAAGAAGTTAGGCTTCCACACGGTGATTGAGGCCGCGCTGGGTGCCGACATGGTGGCCTTCGCAGAATCCAAGGAACTGGTTGAAAAGGGCTTTCTTACCAGTTCCTGCTGCCCGGCATTTGTGAGCTATATCGAGAAATCCTTCCCGGATCTGCTGCCGTTTGTATCCCATAATCCGTCCCCGATGGCGGCCATCGCGAAATACATCAAGGAGCATGAAGCTCCCTGCAAGGTAGTATTCATCGGACCGTGTACGGCGAAGAAGGCGGAGGTTCAGAAGGAAGCAGTGAGACCTTATGTAGATGTGGTCATCACCTTTGAAGAACTGCAGGCCCTCTATGACAGCAAGGATATCGACATTACGACACTGGAGGAGGATGTGCTGGATAACGCCTCCTACTACGGACGTATCTTCGCCCGCAGCGGCGGACTTTCCGACGCAGTGGCACAGGGCTTAAAGGAGCACGGGGTTACCGACTTCGATCTGAAGGCTCTGCCCTGCGACGGCATCGAGGCCTGCAAGGTGGCGTTGCTTAGGAAGCGCAAGAATATGCTGGATGCCAACTTCGTGGAAGGTATGGCTTGTATCGGCGGTTGTATCGGCGGTGCCGGCTGCCTTACTCACGGGGAGAAGAACAAGGCCGAAGTAGATAAATATGGCAAGGAGGCCTACGAGAAGACGATCTCGGATGCGATTGCCATGCTGTAAGGATTGGATGTTAGAAGAGGGAAGAACGGCCGGCTGCGGTAGACGGTTTCAAGCCTTGTGATATTTGCAGATATACTATTTTATTTCACATTACGGGTTTCCCGTTTCCCTCAATGCGGCCATTCGTCATTTGAATGATCCTGTCACAGCGTTCAGCAATTGAAAGGTCATGCGTAACAATAATCAGCGTCTTTCCGTTTTCCTTGCAGAGCCGCATGAGGATGTCCATGACATTCGTTTTGTTCGCCGCGTCCAGTGAACCGGTGGGTTCGTCCGCAAGGATGATCGGCTGGTCACAGACGATCGCACGGGCGATTGCCACCCGCTGCCGCTCTCCGCCGGATAATTTGCCCGCCTTGCGGTTCAGTTTGTCGGAGATATCCAACCTCTGTGCGATCTCCCGGATTCGGGGCTTATGCTCCCTGCGCCTGATCTGCTTGTTGTAAAGCAAGGGGATTCGGATGTTGTGATATACGGTTTCATCGTCCAACAGGGCGAAGTCCTGCACGATATAACCGAACGAAGCGTTTCGGAAGGCGCTGCACCGCCTGTCGTTCATGTTCAGGACTTCCTTTCCGTCCACGGCGACGCTTCCGGAATCCGGCTTCAAAATCAGACCGATAATGTTCAAAAGTGTGGACTTGCCGCTGCCGGAAGGTCCGACAATGGCGACGGCTTCGCCGCTTTCCAAGGAAAGATCGGCGTGATTCACCGCTTTTACGGTGTAGTGGCTGGTTTCATAGCTCTTGCAGGCCTGTGTAACGGTGATTCCCGGCATAGTTTATTCCCTCCTTAATCCCTGTGAAAATTTAGATACAAAACGCTGCTGCACAATACTTGTGACAAGGAACGCCGAACCCATGGTGGCCGCGAATACCATGAAAAGATTCAGCGGCGACGCGAGCCTGTTCAATGACAGGATCAGGAGCATTCCCGCAAGTGGGATCACATGGTATCCCAGCACAAACAGATACATCCTTGCAAAGATAAACCGCTGCGTTGCGCCAAACAGATGATGCACCGCATACTCCGGGATCCTGCGGCGCAGGATGCGATAGGTATTCAGCAGCAGCGCACCGAATAAAACCAGCGTGGACATGATGTAGAACAGAAGATACGTCTGATGGGTGCGGGTGCTGCTCGCGGCGGAAAGCTGCAGATAATTTTCCGTTGACTGTATCTCCGCATAGGCGGAATAGTTTTGATACAGGAACGACCTGACATCGGCAGCACATTCCTCTGTGGGTTCGGCAATGATCAGACGGTCTATGAACATGTCCGCCGATAAGTGCGGAAACGCAGCAAAGGCATCCTCATAGGACGGCGAGAAAACATAGAGCGTTTTCTTCAAATTCTCTGATGCGGGCGGAATATAGTTCAGCGGATGGTAAACATCCATATCGGATGAGACGACAGTTACGGTACAGTCGTGACCTCCGATGCGGAGCGTCTTTCCTTCGTCCCCGGCGCAGTCCGGCGAAACCGCAGCGATGGGCGTATCGCTGTCTGCCGGAAATGGGAATGCCGTCAGTCTGGTATAGGCGCCCACATAAACGATGGTCTGCTGATACCCGCCGCTGCCGGGGAGAAGGGCGAGACTGCCGATGTTGTCATGTTTCTGAAACAGCTCCACGAGGCTTTGCTGCTGCGCCCTGCCTGTGCTGACGTGCTGTGCGGCAGCTTCCCGGTCAGCCGCTGTCAAAAGACTGCTTAAATCCTTTGCCCGCACCATGCTTACATCGTTTTGCGTAAAGCGGCGGATCGCGTCATTTTGGGACGCGACATGCTGGTAACTCAATCCCACCAGCACGAAAGCCATGATAGACATCGCGGTCAGAAAACCGTAAAAAACGACCCATCCGGCGTCCTTGACCAGATCCCGGATCACCTGCCTGATCAGTGTCATATCATCTTCCCCCTTTCCCAAACCGTGCGGCTGTTCCGTAATAGCCCGCCCAGTTCATAATCAGTGAGAACAGTACAAATCCTACCGTAGTACCTATCAGCAGCGCGGTCAGCTCACTGTCCGGCATATAGGTCAGCCCCCGGTACAGCACCACGCCGAAAAGCAGAGCAGCAGTCAGTGCAATACCCATCGCCGTGAGGGTGGAGCGGAGGAACATCCGTGCTTTTGACAGTCCGAACAAATGATAGATCCGATAGCGGCGGTCATTTTCCCGATACATGGTCAGCACCACATAGGAGAAGCAAAAGATCAGACCGAGCATGGCGGCGGAAATCGCTCTGGAAAGAACGCTGTCCGTCAGGAGCTTTGCCGCCAGCGCAGGAAAGCTCAAACGCTGCCGCTGGTCAATGACCGTATAGCCGCTGCTCTCGAACAAAGCCGTTAGACCACGGGGATCCGCGCCATCTGTGAAGTACATTCCGTCATTCGCCCCGCTCATGGACAGCGGATAGAGAAACCCTGCATTGGAGATAACGGAAGGCACATCCCGTTCCCGATAGGTTCCCAGCACAGGCAGTCCCAGCGCGTCCGGCAAAAACTGCCCGTCGCGCACATAGACTTCCGAAAAAGCCGCGTCCTCCGAGGTCAATACGCCCTGCGCGTCACGGGGCAGCGAAAGTCCGACGGCTTCGCAGAGCCAATCCGAACCGTCCAGTATTCCGCAGCCTGCGGCAAAACCGTTCTTGTATAAGATTGTCGCCTCGTTTTCCAGCGCCCAGCGTTCCAGAAGCGCATACAGTTCATCGGGCGGTGCAGCGGTGCTTGGTGCGCTGGCGGCCTCCTCCGGATGAAGATACATCCGCGAGGCGTCCGCAACAGTAAAGGATTGCAAGCCCGACACGGGGCTGAAATAGTAGTCCGAGTAAATGATGGAAACGCCCAGCCCAATGCTCGCAAGAATCAGGATCGAGCATAGCAAGGCAGCCCAGTTCTTTTTTCGCATAGCCGTATCCTCCGTTTTTCGGCATGTCTCAGCCACACAGAATATATTGTATATCTGCGGGATGTTCCGTACTGCGACGGCATCATCACCTTACGATTGGTCAAGCCGTTATTCGGTTCCTCCCGCACTTTTTCCGCTCCGCAGGTCTTTTATATTGTAAAAAATGCTCAATGCCAGCAGCATAGCGCAGTAGAACAAAACGCCGATGGCAAGGATTAGTTGAAAGTCGCGCCATTCTGAACAGGATACGGTGCGAAAGCCCAGAACGCACAGATGCCCCAGCACGTAAGCGACAGGGATCAGGAGCAGGCGCTCCGCCCGGCGGCGGGATTTTTCTTTTCTGCGCAGCCTGAAACATATCCTGGCAAGGATCAGGAACAGTGCGATGTTGAATAGCAGCCAATAGCCCAAAGAAAGCCCCGCCAAGGCGATCCAGCCGCCGCTGTCGGGCGCGGTGCCGTAGATGCACACCGATCTGTCGCTGGAGCTTTCGGCGTGTCCGTTGATAAACTGCGTGAAATAAACGAGAAGCGGCTTGCCACTCTCCGGCGCTGCGGCCACGGCCTGTACGCCGGGTTTATGGAACACTCTGTCCCATACGGAAGTCCACACTTCAAGATGGTAAACGGTATTCCGATCCTCGGGGTCGGCGATTTGTTGGAGCTTATAATTCGTGACCTCGCTGCTGAAAGAGAGCGTCACAGCACCGTTTGTTTCCTCCGTCACAGACACCAGCTCCGGCGAATAGGCGAAGTATTCCGGCGCGGTCAGAAAGGAGAGGATCGACAACATCAGTGCCAGCAGCACCGCCGCTGTGCATAGGATGGTCTGCACCTTTTTCATCAGCAGAGCCTTTTTCAAACGTTTCAGCGGCGCGGCATCCATGTCGGGCTGCGGCTCTGTTTGCACCTCCACAGGCTCCCGCAGTTTTTCAAGCTCCGCATGGCAGGCGGGGCAGTTTTCCAGATGTTCCTTTACAAACTCCGACGTATCCTCCGATACCATGTTTTCCACATACAGCGGCAGAATATCGCGGATGATACTGCATTCATTTTTCATCTTTGTCAACCTCCATTCCCTTTTGGATCATTTTTCGTGCGCGGTGATAGGTGACGCACGCCCAGTTTTCCGTCTTGTGAAACAGCTTCCCGATCTCCTTAAAGCTCATTTCACCAAGGGTACGCCACATGAAAACCTCTTTGTACGGGTCGGGAAGCTCATGCAGCAAATTTTTTGCCTGTCGGGCATTCTCGCTGCGCAGCAGCATTTCATCCAGCGATTCCTCTGCTTCCGATATAAGCTGTTCCATGTCCGCCGTATGCTCTGTCCTGCGGCTCTGTTTCAGGTAGGTGTAGTAACAGTTCTTTGCGATCTGACACAGCCACACCCGGATGTCGCAATCTCCCCGAAAGCTGTCAATGCGGCGCAGCGCACGGAAGAAGGCTTCGCTGGTAATATCCTCAGCCAGCCGTTCGTCCCCGCCGGACAGCCGCCGGACATAGAGAAACACGTCCCGAAAATAGTCCTTGTATATCTGTTCAAAGTCCGTCACCTGCTCACCTCCTTGTCCCGTTCACCTATAAGACTGCGAAAAACCAAAAACCTTACAAGAAATCTTACAATTTTTTCTGCCGCCCGTCGGCAGGCTTTTCCGCGTCTATTGGAATGAGCCGCATATAGCTGATCTTTGAAACGCCGGGTATGCGGTTTTCCTCGCAAAGTTTCTGTACCCGCCGCTCTGATATGCTCCATTTCTTTGTTGCTTGCGGACAAGACATATATTCCATGTTTCATATACTCTTTCACATAATTCTACAAATATAATTATATACGGACAGCCGAACAAAAATCAAGGAACTATCTGTGAATCATGTGCTTTATTTCGGTCAAGTCTATGATATGTGTACTCATATCGAAATCGAGAGAAAAAAGGAAAAGCTGATGTATTGGTTATTTCTGACCGACTGAGATTGGTCACTTTCTCCCGACACTATATGGCTGATTCTTCCCGACGCTAACATCGCATTGACAAGCAGATCATAAATAAGTATAATAAAACCCATTAAAATTGGGAGAAAACACATGCATGAAATAGACGTATCACAATTAAATGAAATGCCGAAAGAGTCGTATGCATTCATCGATATCAGAGAGGCAGGGAGTGTTCTTTACGGAGTGATTCCGGGAGCAGTGAATATCCCGGCAGAAGAACTGGAAAGTAATGCAGAAGCGTGTCTGGAGAAGATTGATAAGGCAAAAAAGCTGATTGTATATTGTCAGAGAGGGCGGGAGTCTGTCCGGGTGGCGGAGCTGCTTGAGCAGTATGACAGAGAATGTTATAGTCTTAAGGGCGGATATAATGCTTATTTAATGTCTCAAATTGCCGGTGATGGAGCAGTTGATCATCAAAAGCAGGAGAAGGCGGAAAACAGCATTCGCAAAAAATTTCATAAGCAATTATTCTCGCCTTTTGCCAAGGCTTGTAAGACATACCAACTGATAAATGAGGGAGATCATATCGCAGTTTGCATCTCAGGCGGGAAGGATTCCATGCTGATGGCGAAGCTGTTCCAGGAGATAAGAAAGCACCGCAAGGTTCAGTTTGAACTGACATTTCTGGTTATGGATCCCGGATACAACAAGGAAAACCGGGCTTTGATTGAAAGAAATGCGAAACAGCTTGGAATACCGATAACTATTTTTGAAAGTGACATTTTTGATGCGGTAGATACTGTAGAGAAAAGTCCTTGTTATCTGTGTGCCAGAATGCGTCGGGGGCATTTGTACAGTAAGGCAAAGGAGCTTGGCTGTAATAAGATCGCACTTGGACATCACTATGACGATGTGATAGAGACAATTCTTATGGGGATGCTTCACGGCGGACAGGTACAGACGATGATGCCAAAGCTTCACAGCACCAATTTCGAAGGAATGGAACTGATAAGACCGCTGTATTTGATCCGGGAAGAGGATATCTGTAAATGGCGGGATTACAATGAACTGCATTTCCTGCAATGCGCCTGCCATTTCACAGAAACCTGCAGTACGTGTCATGAGGATGGGACGACTTCATCCAAGCGGCTTGAAACAAAAAAGCTGATTGCGATGTTAAAAGAAACAAATCCTTATGTAGAAAGTAATATTTTTAAAAGTGTTGAGAATGTCAACCTGAATACGGTTATTGCGTACAAGAAGGATGGAGAGCGCCACTGCTTCCTGGATGAATACGAATGAAGTACCGGAGGAAACATATGAAGAATATTTCAGAAATTGATAAGAACTTTAAAGTCGAATCGAACATAAAACGCGAGAATCTGCAGTTCCGGGATGCGGAGACGGAACCCTTACACCGCCTTATGATGTGACTGCCGGTTACGAAAGTGTTATCGATTTTTCAAGTAATGCGGAGCGGATCATAACCATCAATTTCCCTCTGTACAGCAATGTGAAGAAGCTGTACATTGGACTGGATAGTCATTCGATGCGAAAGGCTGCGCCGGATTACAAATATGAAAAGCCGATCGTATATTATGGCAGCTCCATTACCCGGGGAGGCTGTGCATCGCGTCCCGGAAACAGCTACCAGAGTATGATTTCACGCAAACTGGATACGTTTGCGGATAGACGGGAAGTGATACGCGAGACGTATCAGACCGCGATTGCCGAGGGCGATGAAAACGTGTATTTTATCGACGGTGCGGAGCTTTTTGCCGGTGGAGCTTGGGATTCGTGTACCGTGGACCGGGTACATCCCAATGATCTGGGATTTTACCGCATGGCAAGGCGGATCAAGAGAGAGATTGCACCGCTGCTGTAGCGGCATCTTTCACTCATAAAATTTTTCCTGATTTCCTCCAACTTTTTAATGCGAAACCCGGCAAAATGTTGTATACTTTCATTCATAGGGAACACCTATTTTACGCTGGCGTGCAGGAATGAAGTCCGCTATGCGTATACGTGACTAGGGAGGAAGAATGATGATTGATATTTTAAGAAATCCGGATGATATCCGCATTATTTGTGAAAATGAGAACTCGGATGCAGAGGTCAGAACAGAAGTAAGAGACAGAAAGCTATATGTGTGGCTGAAAGCGTTCCATAGCAAGCCAAAATATGTCTGCATGAGGTGGAATTACCGGACACAGGAACCGGTGCGGATCATGGGTGATAAGTGGGAACGTTCCTATGGAGACATGGAATGGCATTCCCTGAACGGGGAGATCTTTATGCCATGGTATTTCCTTGCTAATAACGGAGGGGAGACCACAGGCTGCGGCGTTATGGTACAGCCGAACAGTATGGTCTGCTTTCAATGCGATGCTTCCGGTGTGACGGCATGGTTTGATGTGCGAAGCGGCGGTCATGGCGTGAGACTTGGCGGGAGAGAGCTGCTCTGCGGTATTGTTGTATGTGAGCATTATAAGGGGATATCAGCTTTTGCGGCGGCAAAAGCATTCTGTAAGGTGATGTCGCCGAATCCAAAGCTGCCCAAGGAGCCGGTCTACGGAAGCAACAACTGGTACTATGCCTATGGCAAGAGCAGCAGAGAAGAGATTCTGGAGGATGCAAGGGTAATCGCAGAGCTGGCAGGGGATAATTCCAACAGGCCATATATGGTTATTGATGATGGCTGGTCGGTGAACAGCTGCGCCGGCCCATGGAGACCGAATGAAAAGTATGGCGACATGAAATCTCTTGCAGAGGAATTTAAGGCAATGGGAGTCCGACCGGGAATATGGTTCCGGCCGCTGCATGATATGGAGGCCTATGAGGAGCACCCGGAATGGCGTTTTCATAAGGGACCGGAAGGGCAGACGGTATCGTTTTTAGACCCGTCACACCCGGAGGTGAAGGCATACTTGCGCGGGGAAGTGCAGAAGATTAAGGAATGGGGGTATGAGCTGATCAAGCATGATTTCTCCACCTATGATGTGTTTGATCGTTTTGGTTTTGATCTGAATGGGAAGCTTGCTGTTTCCGATGACTGGACATTCTATGATGATACGAAGACCAGTGCGGAGATCATGCTTGATTTCTACAGGCTCCTCCGGGAGGAAGCAGGTGATATGGTGATCATCGGCTGCAATACGCTGTCGCATCTGAGCGCCGGTATCTTTGAGGTCAACCGTACCGGAGATGATACCAGCGGCAGAAACTGGAGCCGGACAAGAGCAATAGGCGTCAATACACTTGCTTTCCGGCTGTGCCAGAACAATGCCTTCTACAAGGTGGATGCAGACTGTGTCGGCATCCTGGGGGATAGGATCGACTGGAAGCTGAACCGTCAGTGGCTGGAGCTGCTGGCGAAGAGTGGTTCTCCGCTTTTTGTGTCGGCCCAGCCGTCCGCATTGACCGAAGAGGTGAAGAAGGACTTGAAGGAGGCCTTTGCGATAAATTCGATTCAGCAAAATGAGGCGGAACCTTTGGACTGGCTTTATAATAATCAGCCGCAAAGGTGGATGATTGACGGAAAAGCATATGAAATTGATTTTGTCATGGATGACTATCCTACGCTGCTTAGCGGCCGGATACAGGAATACTGAACGTGACATCCCGGCATCGATTGAAGCATGCGAAGATCTCCTGCCTTCTGGGGCGGGCCAGGTTGGAGGGCAGGTAGGAGGAGTCGGAGAGGGAGGCGAGGCCCTTCTTCTCTAACTGCTGTTCTAAGAGATCTACCACCTCGATCAGGGTGCGGCCGTTCCAAAAGTAGTGCTTCGCGGCACAGGTCAGAAGATAGGCCAGGGCGGAGAGCTGTTCGGTGTCTGAAAGCTGCTCTAAGTAGCGCAGGTCCACGGTGGTGCGGTTGATCTGGATGCTGTCCTTCCCCATGACCTTCATCTTGATCCGGTCATTGTCTGTAAGGCTGCGGTCAGCCTTAGGGCAACGGTTGTAGATCGGAGTTTTATAGATGAGATTTTCTGTGTGCAGAGCTTCAAAGCCGGCGGCAGCCTGCTTTGCTTTGGCGGTGATATCGTAGGGCACGTAGTCCTTCATCTGGATCACAGTGTCCGCCACATGAAAATATGCACCGGAGCTTCCGGCAACGATGATGGAGGAGATGCCGGATTGTTCATAGAGAGCCTGTACCCTGCTGATAAAGGGGGTGATGGGCTCTTCTTTGTCGGAGATCACGCTCTGCATGAGCTGATCGCGGATCATGAAGTTGGTGGCGGAGGTATCCTCATCGATGAGGAATAGCCGGGTGCCGGATTCCATGCTCTCGACGACATTGGCCGCCTGGGAGGTGCTGCCGCTGGCATCCTGGGTAGAGAAGGAGACCGTGTCCTTCTTTCCGGGGAGATTTCGGATGAACAGGGAGATATCCGTGTTACTGATGTAGCGGGAATCCTCGGCCCGCAGCTTGAAGGAGGTGTCATCGGTGATGACGTACTCCCGGCCGTCCCCGGCGATATGGTTATAGACACCCATCTCCAGGGCATTTAGGAGGGTGGACTTGCCGTGAAAGCCGCCGCCGACGATCAGGGTGATGCCGTTTCGGATCCCCATGCCGGTGAGAGGACCATGGTGCGGCAGCTGCAATGTGATCTCCATGGACTTCGGACTCTGAAAGGGGACTGCGCCCCGCAAGGGCTGGTGGGAGACACCGGACATCCGGGGCAGGATGGAGCCGTTGGCTACGAAGGCAGAAAGTCCCAGACGCTTTAACTCCTGCCGGATAAACTGCTGATCCTCACAGAGTGCTTCTACTGTTTCCAGATCCTGTCTGCGCAGGTTACGGCAAATGAGGCTTCGTTCCACGCAGTCCGGGAGAAAGTCAAACAGAATCTTTATAAGCTCCGGGGAATTGATGGTGCGTCCGTTGGCCGGAAAGCCGATCTCCAGGCGGAAGGTGATGCTGCCATTGGTCGGATTCAGCTCGCAGCAGGAGCGTTCTAAGATCTCCTGGCCGCACTGGCTCACAAACAACAGGCCGCTCTTGCCGGAGCCTCCGGCTCTTCCGCTTACCTCCCGGAGCTTTCTGCCGAACTGTCGGGTCAGGTAATCCTGGAGGGCGATCCGCTTCGGTGTCGTGTCGTAGAGATGGGGCGGAAAGCCGGCTGTCCTACCGTCGATCTCCACGTGTACCTTGGAGGGGGAAGCAAAAGGATCTCCCTGTACATGGTCGATGGACAGGATATAGCTGTCAAACCGATAAGTTCCTTTTGTTGATTTATAAGCAGGATAGCTTTTTCGGTTAATGGAACGAAGAAGATCCTGAAGCTGAGCCGCTGATTGCATAACATTTCCTC
>CAKSAI010000025.1 GCA_934434905.1 uncultured Lachnospiraceae bacterium
GTTTTTCCGTTATGACATTCAGGTTATAATCAAAAGCCAGAATGGCAAGACGCGGATGATCATAATGGGGCACGGCGATGAGCACCGTATCACACAATCCGCTTTTATAAAGTTCCTCTGCATCGTCAAAAACCGCAATCTCAGGATAGGCCGTCTTTACAGCTTCCCGCTTCTCTGCCGAAATGTCACAGACTGCAGTGACTTCCATATTCTTTACCTTTCCGGCCTTCAGCTTTCTGACATGTCCGCTCCCCATATTTCCATATCCAATGATTCCCAGTTTCACCTTGTTCATATTTTTTCCTTCCTTCTTACATACGCAATATTATTATATCTGCTGCCTGTCGAAACCTCTTATTGGAATCCTTTTGCGACCAGATAATCGTGACTTATCTTTAATGCCTCAAACGGATCACGCTGACAATCGTCCTGTTCTACCAGCGCCCAGCTTACCCCTGCCTCTTCGCAGGCTCTGAGGATTCCGTCCCAGTCAAGATTTCCTTCGCCAAGTTCTGCCATCTCAATGTGATTATCGATTTTCACCTTCAGATCCTTCAGGTGAACGGCCATTGCTCTCTCGCCAAGCTTTCTGATATAGCCTTCCGGATCCATTCCGCCGACCTGCAGCCAGTATGTATCTACAATAAATTTCACTTTTTTCGGATCCGTCTCTTCAATCAGACGATCCATCAGGAACTTTCCGTCCCGCTTTGAAAATTCAAAAGCATGATTATGGTATCCCAGATACAATCCTTCCTTTTGAAGCACCTCTGCCGCCCGGTTTATCACCTCAATAACAGAGCCGATATTTTCCCGGTATTCCTTCGGCAGATAACCGATTCCGCACAGATCGCATCCCAACGTCTTGTTATACGCAATAATCCTTTCCGGATCATCCCGGAACACCTCATAATCCTCATGCGTAACTACGACTTTTAAACCATATTTATCTATGACAGGCTTCATATCCTCCGCCGCCAGAGAAGTACCTGATATCTGAATCAGTTGATATCCGATATCCTTTATCTTCCTGCAGCTTTTGTCAAAATCTTCAATTGTCTGAATCGAATCGCGAACTGTGTAGAGCTGTGCGCCTATCCGTCTGTCCATGTCTGACCTCCTGTAATCTGCTTGTTCCTTTCTATTTCTTTTTACCCATAAATATAAAAACCATTTCCAACAATCTGCTGTGATTCAGAATAGATGATAAACGCGTTATTATCCATGTTCAACACCTTGTTCTGGAATTCGGGGAGCTCACTTTCCTTTAGCGCGCATACCAACATCTGCTTTTCCGTATGTGTGTATACACCGGTGACATTTACCAGGGTGACACCGCGCGGAGATGTATGGATCAGATAATCAGATATCTCCGCGCCCTTTTCCGTAATAACAAACGCCAGCTTTGAAATATTCAAGGTCTTCATCAAATAATCAATCGACCAGGTTGATATAACCAGCGCAATCACGCCATACAACACCGCTTCCGTTGTCCGAAAGATAAGATAGGACAAAAATATAACAAACAGGTCGACCCCTAATAATATCTTTCCAATCTTCCAGTGCGGGAATCTATGTTGGATAAGCCTTCCCAGAATATCTGTACCTCCGGTAGTGCTTCCCTGGGATAAAACAATTCCGATTCCCAGACCATATATCGCCGCCCCAAATATCGTAGCCAGCATCCGGTTGTCTGTTACCAGAGGCACATAGGAAAACACTTCAATCATAACTGTCAGCACTCCAATGCTGATAAGTGTCTTTTCCACAAACCTCCAGCCAAGGCATACAAGGCTTATGCATAGCAATACTGCATTGATAAGTGCATTTGCCAGGGATGGCTTTAGTCCTGTCATATAATAAATCACTGTTGCCAGTCCGGAGCTCCCGCCGTTCACAATTTTATTTGGCACCAGGAACACACTGATAGCAAATCCTGTCAATGCAAGTCCCAGCAATATCAGCAGAACGGATTTTATTTTTTTCGCTATAGTTTTCATGATTTCCGGCAGGTGATCTTACATCTTTTCCGGATACCGGATCTGTACCGTCTTGCCGCTCGCTGCCGACTCTGTCGCCGCCACGCATACAGCCACTGTGCATTCGCCGTCATAAGCTGTGGTCGGAACAGGTGCATCATCCAGAATACACTGGGCAAAACTCTCCAGCTCACCGTATGTGTTGTGGTTATCTACCACTACCGGTATTTTCACAGGTATCACGTAATCACGTTTATTATTGGTAAACAGACTGTCTTCTTCCTTCAGCCCCTCTTTATAGACCTCAATGTGTGTACTCTTATTGTCGCAGATGATCGTGCCTTTGGTGCCATAGAACACAGACCGCATGGTGTACTCTCGCTTGCAGCCGATGGACACAAACACTTTACCCAGCACATTGTTGGGGAACTTGAGAATGGATATGACGCAGTCATTTACCGGCCAGTCTGCCAAACATTTATGATTCGCATAAGCAGTGATCTCACTTGGGTCTCCGGCGATCCAACGAAGGAGATCTACCGCATGACACCCGCCACCGATATAAGGATCTCTGCGCGGGTCTACCCGCCAGTCATCTGCGCCCCGGGAAGTCAAATAATTATGGGCATACTCGCTCTCCACAAAAAACAGTTCTCCAATCTCTCCCTCCTCGATCAGCTTCTTCACAAGAAGAAATGACGGTGTATAGCGGCAGATCTGTCCTATCATCAGCCGATGGCCGTACTTCTTCTCTGCCGCGCGCATCTTATCACATTCTTCCAATGTCAACGCCATGGGCTTTTCACAAAGAACATCCTTACCTGCCTTCAGCGCTTCTTCCGTCATCTCAAGATGAAGCTGATCCGGAACACAAAGCACCACAGCCTCCACTTCAGGGTTCTTCAATAACTCATGCCAATCGGTATAGAGATTTGTGCAGCCAACCCGTTGTTTTACAATTTCCAAACGTGCAGGATCCTTGTCACAAACTGCTACCAGTTCCATCTTCGGATGATGTGCTATGGCCTCAATATGTAAAAGCCCCATAGCACTGGCACCTACCGCGCCGAATTTCACTTTTCTGCTTGTCTTTTCACTCATAATCATTGTCTCCTTCTTATTTTTACTATTGAGTATTTTATTAATTGCCAACGTGGCGGGTAATTATAATCTCGCTGCAATACCTGTATCACTGGCCTTATAAGCCTCTTCTACAATCGTTTGAAGTTGGATTGCTTCTGTTGCAATAATTGCAGGTTCCGTATCATTTGCAATGGCCAGACCAAAAGACTCCACTTCCTTGGTGTACATATTTCCAAGAGCTGCATCCAGTTTGATTGGCACCAGTTCTTTTCTATTCTGTGCTGCATCGTAAGCAAGGGAATCATCAGAAATAAGAACCGACACCTCTCCGCCTTCCACCTGACTGATCGTTCCTTCTGCGATGATACTTCCCCTTGTTCCGTACAACTCTAATTTGCACTTTGCTGCTGCATCCGGAATGTTGAAGTTCACATCCACCATGGCAAAGGCCCCATTTTCCATCTGCATCACAATTGCTGCCGAATCATCTGCATTGTACCCAAAAGTCTGTGTTCCAGCGAATCCGGTAACAGCCTTTGCCTTCAATCCTGAAATATACTGCAAGAGGTCGATACAGTGAATACCCATATCCATGAGTGCTCCACCACCGGAAAGTTCTTTATTCTGTCTCCAGTTGCCGGCAATGTCCGGATACCAGCATGTAAGCTGTGCACGCATAGAAACAATATCACCCAATTTTCCTTCATCAATAAGCTGTTTCATCTGCTGATGATAGGTATGGAAACGCATCATCAGACCAACCCCCAGTTTCACACCTTCTTTCTCGCATTTTTCTGCAATCTCGCGAGACTCCGCTACTGACAATGCCATAGGTTTTTCTAATAAAATATGCTTCTTCGCTTTCGCTGCCGCAAACGCCTGCTCTTTGTGACAGAACACAGGAGATGCAATGTAAACTGCCTGAATTTCTTTCAGTGCAAGCAATTTTTCGTAATTATCAAAAGCATACTTTGCACCGTATTTTTCTCTCACCTTCTCGGCAACTTCTCCATTCGTATCCATTACTGCAACGAGCTCTGCATTGCCTGCAAGCATCATTCCTGGAATGGTTCTACGGTCAGCAATACCGCCACAGCCTATGACTCCCCATTTAATTTTCATAATCTCTTTTCCTTCCTATTTTCCGCTCTGCATTTCTGCGATAGACTCCAGAACCGCATCTGCCATATATGTAAGTTGATCTTGATCTAAACCATACAATGGCAAGTGTGTGAAGCGTCTGTAGAAAACTTCCTCACATACCGGACAGGTCTTCGCGATTTCGTCTGAATTATAACCCATATCCTGAACAATCTGGAATCGATATAATGGTCCGAAGTGTGCAATCTGAGTAACACCCTTTGCTTCCAATTTTTTCTTCAATACCTGAATGTCCCCGCCTGCCTTTTCAGGGTCAATCTGTAACAAATACAAGTGGAACGTAGGTTTGAATTCATCATTACCTAAATCCTGTGGAATGATGGCATTATTTTCTGCAAAACGTTCTGTCAGGTACGTCGCCGCTTTTCTTCTCTTCTCAATAATCTCTTCATTACGTGCTACTTGTAGTGTCAAGCCAAGTCCCTGAATCTCCGTTGTAGAATAGTTGCTCGGAACAAATGGTTTTTCTTTTCCTTGAATTGGTGTAATGTTATAAAGCCAATCTTTGATTGGACAAGTAAAATCCAAACCAAGGAATCTTGCACGTTTCATTTCATCACCAAAATTTGGAATGTTCGTCGTTGCAATACCGCCTTCACCGAAAGAAGTGATGTTCTTAACTTCATGCATAGAGAACGCCGCAAAATCACCAATGGTACCGATTTTCTTGCCCTTGTACATTGCACCAAATGCATGAGCTGCATCTTCTAATACCAGGATGTCGTGTTTCTTAGCAAGTTCCATAATCGGATCCATATCTACCGGATATCCACCGATATGTACCGGTACAATCATTTTTGTTTTGTCTGTAATCTTCTTAGCTACATCCGCAGGATCCATATTGATTGTTTTCGGATCTACATCAGCAAATACTAATTTCGCACCTACTGCCAAAGGATATGCCATGGTTGCCACGAAAGTGATAGCAGGAACAATGACTTCATCTCCCTCTTTCAAGTTAGCATATTTGTATGCAATCTCAAATCCAGAAGTTGCATTTGTAACAAATGTGGAGGTTGTAGTTCCTAAATATGCATTACAAGCCTCTTCTGCCTCAGCCACTTTAGAAGCCAGAGATAATTTTCCGGGTGGTGTTGCAAGTGGTTCTAACTTCTTAACCTGTTCCCAGACAGCAACCATTGCATCATCGTATTCCTTTCCTTCGCCCTGCATCAGGAAACGAATAACTTCCATCAAATCGTGTACATTGTAATTTTCTCCCACTGCTGCCCATGGAACTCTTGTTGCTCCCGTGTTATAACGGAAATCTGTTGTCTTTGCCATCTTCCTCTCTCCTTGTTTTTATTTTGAATAGGCATTTGTCAAATGCCTGAACCCCTTGATTTTATTGGGTTTCTTCTTGCTTTTTATATAAATTTTCTCTCCGCTGTGGTAAAATATAAGTAACCAAACGAACATCTCACACACATACGGAGGAGAAAATTTATGACTACTAAATATCGCCAGATTTCTTTAAAAGATACATTTTCAGACTGTCAGGACATGTTTATGGATGATGTCCCCTCTTTTTTCCAGCTCCTGGATGAGCATTTTGATATAGCAGAGTTCATTCCCTCTGTCTTTACCAACGCTTTTTATCAACAACTGGGCAGGAAGCGCATTTATCCATTGACCGGCTTTCTTTCTGCTCTTATCCTGCAAAAGATTTTTCTATTCCCTCGGATTCACTTCTCATTATTTTCCTTAACCTTTGCAGGGAACTACGAGGTTTTTGCGGTTTCTCCAAAGTACCGGATGCGCCTTTGTTCACTCGTTTTAAGCAGGACTTCGAACCTTACATTGAACTCATGTTTAAACAAATGGTTGATTATACGGAATCCATCTGCCAGCTCATCGACTCTTCCCTCGCCAATATGCTTACCTTTGACACTTCCGGCATTGAACTTTTTGTTTCAGAGAACAACCCCAAAACGCTCAATGCCCTTATCAAAAAACTGAAAGCTTTTTACAAAGACAAGCCTGACGTTGATCCCTATAAAATGGCTTATGGGCTTATGCCTTCACAGGCTGCCTCCTGCTCGGATGCGAAACAGATGTATATCAACGGACATTTCTGCTATGCAGATAAATTTGCTATCCTCACCAACGGACTGGGTATTGTCAGGGATATCGTTTTCCTGGATGTCGATTTCAAATCTTCTCATCCGGAACTTCCTGTTGAAAAAAAATCTGATTCCCCTGACGAGGATAAAACAATCAGTGATTCTGCCGCTTTAAAGCCCGTTCTTTCTGACTTCTTTGACAGCCATCCTGGATTCCATCCGGACACTTTCCTTGGTGATGCTGCCTTTGATTCCGCTGACACCTATAGTTTCCTACGGAATGACTTTGGTTTTCAAAAAATGCTGATTCCCTACAATCCGCGCAATGAGAGTACACTCAAAGAAGTGGGGGTTAACGAATATGGTTATCCCACCTGTCCCAACGACCCTTCGCTTGCCATGAAATGTTGCGGTGTTACAAAGGAAAAAGGGCGTTCTGACAGAACCAAATGGTGTTGTCCCAAAATGCATATGGTAAACGGCAAATGGGTCTGCGATTGCGAAAAGCCCTGCAGTACTGCTAAAAAAGGGCGTACCACTTACACTTATGAAAACATGGATCTACGCATGTTTCCCGGTATCCAGCGTGACTCACCGGAATGGAATTCTAATTACAAGACAAGGACCTCCGTGGAACGAGCCATCAACCACTTTAAAATCAACATGTGCATTGCCGGAAAAAGAAGTCGTAATCATGTGACTACAAAGGCTGATGTATTCCTTGCAGGTATTGCAAGCCAGCTTACGGTAATAGTTGCCCATCGTATGAATTGCCCGGACTATATACGCAGCCTCAAGCCGTTGGTCGCCTAAAAATGTATTTAATTTTCATGGTTCAAATGCTTTCGGGCTAAAAGTACGCCCTTTTGTCAGAAAGTATCTGGCTTCAATCTGACATTTATGCCAAATCAGGCTGTTTCCTGATAATGACCCTGTTTTTTCTCCTTACCCGGGTGAAAAAGTTTCACCCAATTCCTTGACAAAATACATTTAACAATCACCTAATTTTTACTATTTTATTATTTCTCTTTGCGAATCTTCTCGAAGTATTCCATAACATGATCCCAGTCGTAGGACGTGATGGAATGATCCCCCCGTTTCATATGATAAGCAATATGTCCATCCTGAATCGGCACTTCAAGCGGTGGCTTCTTCTCCGATGCTCCGAACCCTTTTACCCCGTACAGTTCAAAGGCTTCACTTGCCAGCTGGCAGCTCAGGTATTCGGCATTCGGATCTGCCCATGTATCGATCTGAGAACTTGTCACATATACATAGCGGGGTGCTATCAGTGCGAGAAGCATATGCTGATCTACCGGAAGCATTTCTTCCTGCTCATTGTAATCTTTGAAATTCTCACAAAACCAGTCGGAAATATTGATCTCCTTGGCATGCTCTCCTTCTTTTCCACGAAGAATTGCCGCACCCATACATCCCGAATTATTTGAAACCGCCAGTTTAAACCGCTGATCTGTCGCTGCCGCCCAAAGCGCCGTTTTCCCGCTTCTGGAATGACCAATCACCGCAACATTCTCCGCGTCCACATCCTTGTCTGTTTCCAGATAGTCTAGCACACGACTTGTTCCCCATGCCCACGCTGAGATCGTAGCCCATGAGTTGCGCTGACGTCCCTTTGGTGTTTTTACTGCCGCGAACACGCCTTGCTTATAATTCTCGTGCGATGTCCAATCATGATATATGTCTCTGGTAGGCATTACCGCAATGGCGTAACCGTGATCCGTTATATCCTTTATCGGCATCAGGCTGTCTTCGAATACAAGGTTGCCCTCTTTATTAAAATAGGAATGGTTTTCCATATTCTCATGCAGGACCAGCACAAAGGCCGGAAGCGCTTCTGTCTGCTCCAACGGAAGATACAGCGAAAAAGAAAACATAAAGTTATCAAAACTTACCCGGATATCACTGCGGCGCATTCCGTGAACAATTTTTTCATGCTTCTGCTCAAACTGTAGATTTGCAGGTCTTTCTATGTCGCGGACACCATACACATATTCCTGAAACAGGTTCAGTATCTCCCTGCGTCGAAATCTCTCCCACTTTTGAATCGTGTCGATCTTTTCACCACTCAGCGAGGTTAACAATTCCGGTATCTTGCTCATAACAATCTCCTTTTGTTCCACATTTTCTTATAGAATATCACTAATTATCACAAATTAATATCTAATTATTAACCTAAATATTGCAATTATTAACCATATATGATATGATAATACCGCAATATACATGCGACATACATTCACAAGTTGGAGGCATTTATGCGAGAAACCCCTTATCCATGGCAGATTATTACAGACAAAAACCTCTTTTATCTCGGATGGTATGATTCGATTCCCAACAATACGCAATTTCATCTGCACTGGCATGATGAATATGAGATTTTCTTGTTTATAGAGGGCGATGCAAAGTATATCGTAGAGGAAAAGACATATGCACTTTCCCCTTACGATATCATTATTATCCGAAAACATGAAATGCATCGAATCCAGCACAACAGCTCCGCCCGCTACAAACGCTGCGTACTGATGATCTCTCCCAAATTTTTTCAGCAATACGCTTGTCCTGATTATGAGGCACAATTTTTAAATACCTCTGTGGGCAATAAAATTCCGGGGGAAATCGTTCGTTCCAATGGTCTGTATGACGCTTTTTTAAGGTATCGGCATTACACGGAGAATCAACATGTGCCCGATGATTCTCCCTTACTTCGTTCTGTCGTAACTGAAATTTTATATCTGCTGAATGAAAACACCGGATTTTCAAAATCTGATTTTACGAAGGGTTCGATGAAATCCGTATTGGTTTTTCTGAACAATAACTATACAGATGATATTTCACTTGATATGCTTGCAGACAAATTCTATCTTTCAAAGCATTACCTGTGCAGGGCATTTCACAAAGCCACAGGTCTGACGGTACACGAATACATATGCAGCAAGCGGCTGGCTCTTGTCCGTGAGTTAAGAGGGAACGGCATGAACCTCGGAGAAGCCGCCATGGCCGCCGGCTTCCGGGATTACTCCTCCTTTTATCGCGCCTATGTGAAGCAACACGGTATCTCTCCAAAAGAAGGGCTATAATTTAAGAGGAGTGAGTTCCCTCACTCCTCTTTCAGCAACTTTCTCTATAAATACGGCCTCACATCCTCTGCCATGCTCTCCTCGATGCGGATGAGCCGCTTCGTGATATCCTTGCTCTCTTCATCGGCAGCCTTGTACTGGTTCAGATAACGGTTTAAGGACTTCACGCCCATATTGCAGCCGTCTGTCATCAGGTCTGCGATGGTCTCGTCTGATTCGTTCATCACCAGCTTGGCATTTGTCTTGATCCAGGACATGCTCTTGGCCATAGCACCCGGTTCTTTTCCTTCATCATGGTACTGACTAAGCAGCGTCTGTATCTCCTCATTCAGCATGTCGTGCTTCATTTTACAGTCGTCAAGGCGCCTGCGCAGTGTGTCGTCATGGACATAGTCCAGAACCTCATCGATGGCTGTGACGCCCATCTTGGTGCCCGCATCACATTCCCGCAGCAGTTTTATGGTATCCGGTTCAATCATTGTTGTTGTCAACTCCCTCTGTTATTTTCGAACAGTATGCCCGGAAGCTGCCGCATTTATTCCATCTGGTTTTATCGCCGTATTTATCCTATCTTGTTCCGCGTTCCGATCACTCCGCCGCCTTCAATGCCTCTACCATGTCGATCTTCTTGCTCTTTCTTGCCACCATGAGGCCTACCGCCAACGATACACCAAAGGTCAGAAGAATGCTGACAGAATAGGTCAGCACACCCAGGCAGATCTTCAGCTCGTACTCATCTGCAAGGGTAATCATCAATATCGAGAGCACACCGACACCTGCCGGAAGTCCGATGAGCACACCGATCACCGTGAGCCAGATGTTCTGGCTGATGAGCAGCCTGCCGATATGACGATCGCGGAATCCTAAGACCTTCAAGGTTGCCAGCTCCCGGCTGCGCTCCACATAGCTCATCACACCCAGATTGTAGAGCACCACGATTCCCAGAAGCACCGCAGCCAGAACCAGAATCACCACCATCATATTCATAATCTCCATAAAGCCGTCGTAGCTGTCTATGATGGTCTGCTTCTCCTGCTTTCCGGCGATCAGCCCGGAGTTTTCGACCTCCGCGGCAGCCCGGTCTGTGTATATGGCACTGATATGGTAACTGATATCCGCACGGTCAGCATATGTGTCAGTCATGACGATGGTTTCCGATAAGACTGATCGGAAATAGCCTGCCACCTTTACGCGGTAGGTAGTCTCGCTTCCGTAGGGGGAGATCTCTATGATGTCCCCGATATCCGCCGTATTCTTCAACCGCTGGCAGAGATAGACGCCCTCATCGCCAAGGAGCATTCTGTTGTTATTTCCATCGATAAAGCGGATCTTGCCGTTATCCGCGTGGTACACCTCCATGACAATGGTTTCTCCCTGATAGCTGATGCCGGAGGATGCGACCCAGTCGCCCTCCACGTCCTTTGCCAGCGCGATGCTTTCCTCATTTTGCGCTGTTTCGGTGAGATTTATCTTAGTGGTATAATTGCTGATCTCCTTATCAAGAAGACGCATGAAATCAGCCATGGTGTCCTTCATGCCAAGGCCGCCCACCAGCAGGATCATACAGCCGATAATCCCCACCAGCGTCATGGCCGAGCGCGACTTATGCCGCAGCACATCCCGGATATTCCACCGTGTGCCAAAGGACAGCTTCTCCCAGATCCGCAGGCGTTCCCAGACACTTTTCCTCATGGCCTTAGGCGCATATGGGCGCAGGGCATCTGCGGCTGTCCCCCGCAGCATCTTCTTGACGGACAGATAGCTGATCAGGGTCAGAAGCGCCACGGTCAATATAATCAGCGGCCAGCAGAAGGCCGGCATAACCAGAGCCCAGTCCGGTATATCGAAGTATGTACTCATCATTCCATTTGGACTGATGATCACCGCCGCAATTCCGTAGCCCAACGCAATGCCAAGCCCGCAGCCGATAAGCCCGATAACCAGACCATAGGAAGTATAATGCATGAGGATCCGGCGGTCGCGGAAGCCCAGTGCCTTCAGCGTACCGATCTGTGTCTTCTCGTTCGCTGCGATACGGTGCATGGTGGTAACCATCGTCAGCACCGCAATAGCCAGAAACATCACCGGCAGAACAGCGCCCATGGTCTTTCCCTCCTCCGCTTCGCTCTGAGCACCTGCATAAGAGGTATGTTCCTCCTTATCGGTGACAAGGATGGTTCTTCCGATAACATCCTTTACTGCCTCCTCCATCTCGGCCTTCTCCAGTTCGGAGCGTACATTGACCTGGGGATAGAAGTCCATACCCAGCGCCTCTCTTAGCTTCTTCGCCGTAATATAGGCGAATCCAAAGGATTTAAAATCCGGCATGAGCTGATTGCTGTCAGCGGTGCAGATCATCATTTCACCGCATTTGATAAGACCAACGATCTCTCCGCTGATTTTAATTCCCTTATAATTCAAGTCCAGCGTGTCTCCGATCTGATAGTCATTCTTCTCTGCGAACTGATCCGACAGCCAGATTCCGTCCGAGTCTTCGTCGTAGGCCGCCCCCTCCATCACCAGCATGGTGGAGACCGTATAATTTTCGGATACATTTAAGGAAACCGCCTTCTTGCTGTCCGCCACATCCACATTTACCGAAAGAAATCTTGTGGCTGCGTCCACACCGGATATCTCCTGGATCTTCTCAATATCCTCCTTGGAGAATCCGGTCTCGTCATACAGGCGGTAGTCCGCATAATTTGTTTTCTCAAAAAAGGAATCGGTATCGACCTCAATGCTCTTCCACTCAATATTAAAGCCGAGAAAAACACCTGTGCCGATGGCGATCATAATCACCATGGAAATAAATTGTGCCTTGTAGCTCCATGCCGTCCGGAATAATTTTCGTATCAACATATCACCATTCCACCTCGTCTGCGCTCATGGGATTCTCCTGCTCCTCGCAGGACTTGATCTTGCCGTTCTTCACCCGGATCACGATATCCGCCATTTTTGCAATATTCTGATTATGTGTAACAATAACGATAGTTTTTCCGTAGTTGCGGGCCATGGACAGCAGAAGCTTCAAGACCAGCACACCCGTCTCCGAATCCAGCGCACCGGTGGGCTCATCGCAGAGCAGGATCTTGGGATTCTTCGCCAATGCACGGGCAATGGAAACCCGCTGCTGCTCGCCGCCGGACAGCTCGGATGGGAAGTTCTTCCGGTGATCGGAGAGTCCCACCTGCGCCAGCATCTCCGCCGCGTCCAGGGCATTCGGCGCAATCTGGCGCACCAAAGCCACGTTCTCCTGCACCGTCAGCGTGGGAATCAGATTATAGAACTGAAAGACGAAGCCAACCGTAGAGGCACGGTAATCCGCCAGTTCATTGCTGGTCAGCGTGGAGATGTCCCTGCCGTTTACAACGATGGTTCCGCTGGTGGGGCTGTCCAGACCGCCCAGGAGATTCAGCAGTGTGCTCTTTCCGGCACCGCTGGGGCCAAGGATGACAACAAATTTTCCTTCATCCAACGATATGTTCACATTGTCCAGTGCCCGAAGCTCGTGGTCACCGGTGCGGTAGATCCGCGTTACATCTTTCAATTCTACGATTGCCATTTTGCATTCCTCCCGGAGTTAGTATATGCTAACCTATTGTTGTAAAAATAAGCAGACAGCGCTGCTTATTTCAGTTAGGATTGTCTAACCGCTACCTATATTACTACAAAATTTTCCATATGTCAAATATTAAATGAAACTGATCCGTCCGACGGTAAAATTAAAATAAACCTGAAGCTTCCCGAAGGAGGATTCACAGCGCTTGTGGGGCCTTCCGGCGGTGGAAAATCCACGGTTGCCAAGCTGATTGCCCGCTTCTGGGATGTCACAGCGGGCAAAGTGGCCTGCCGGAAGCTGCTTTTCAAGATCCGCAAGCGACAGATGTAATATTTTGTTGCCGATATGCAGCACTGCGGTTTTCGGCAAATGATTGAGCTTCAGGTCAGTATGAAGTGCGTTTGTCAACGCCTCACGCCTGACAGGCTTCAGTAAAAAGTGGATCGGCTGAACACCGTAGCCTTCGGAAAGGTAATCGTCAATTGTTCAATAAGCGGAGAGGAACCGGACGGACCGACCAGTGCCATGCCGCAGGCTACACCTATCACGGCAGGAATGACTTGCACCGGTTAGAAACGTGCGCCGCCGGGCGCACATATATAATAATTCAGCCCTTATCCTATATGGACAAGGGCCGAACAATTTCTCTTATAATAAGTATTACTCTTCCTTCTTCGCAGAATCTTCACTATCTTCCGTACTTTCCTCCGCAGAATCCTCAACTGAATCTAAAAGATCCTCTGCACTCTCCTCGCCTTCCACAGCATCCATCTCCGGCATCAGAGATTTATCCTCCTTCACCTTGGCGATGCCGGCTACCGTAATATCCTCAGCCAGGTTTATAAGCTTCACACCGGAGGTGATTCTTCCCAGTACGGAGATGCCTTCCACCTTCATGCGGATGATAATGCCTTCGGTGGTGATCATCATAATCTCATCCTCGGAACCTACCGCCTTGACACCAATGACGTTTCCGGTCTTCTCGGTGATCTTGTAGCACTTCACACCCTTACCGCCACGATTCTGCGCAGTGAACTCTTCCATCCTGGTACGCTTGCCAAGACCCTTGGCGGAAGCGATCAGGAGATATTCGCCCTGGGTATCCATCTGCATGCCCACAACCTCGTCTCCGTCAGACAGATTCATACCTATAACACCCATAGATACACGACCCGTGCTGCGCACGTCCGTCTCATGGAAGCGGATGCACATGCCATACTTTGTAACCAGCAGGATATCCTTGGTATTGTCTGTAGCCTTCACCTCGATAAGCTCGTCATCCTCCCGAAGACTGATGGCAGCAAGCCCTGTCTTGCGGACATTGGCGTAGTCGGTGATTGGTGTCTTTTTCACAATACCATTCTTCGTAGCCATAAACAAATATTCGCCGTCCCGGTATTCCTTGATGGGGATCAGAGCCGTTATCTTCTCGCCTGGCATAAGCTGCAGGAGATTAATGATGGCTGTGCCTCTGGCTGTTCTTCCAGCCTCCGGGATCTCGTAAGCCTTCAGGCGATAAACACGACCCGTGTTTGTGAAGAACATCAGGTAATGATGACTTGTCGTCATCAGAAGCTCCTCAATGTAATCATCGTCAATGGTCTCCATGCCTTTGATTCCCTTGCCGCCACGGTTCTGGCTGCGGAAGTTATCCACACTCATACGCTTGATGTAGCCAAGCTTCGTCATGGTAATGACTGTATTCGTCACAGGGATAAGATCTTCCATGGAGATATCGTACTCATCGTAGCCGATGGAGCTTCTTCTCTCATCTCCATACTTCTCAGCAATGATCATGATCTCTTCCTTGATGACAGCCAGCAGGCGTTTCTCATCCGCCAGGATTGCCTTCAACTCAGCAATACGCTCCATCAGTTCCTTATATTCTGCCTCGATCTTCTCACGTTCCAATCCGGTCAGCGCACGCAGACGCATATCTACGATAGCCTGAGCCTGAACATCTGTCAGTCCGAAGCGTTCTATCAATGCCTCCTTGGCAGCCGTCACATTGGCGCTGCTTCGGATGATATTGATGACCTCATCAATGTTATCAAGGGCGATCAGCAGACCTTCCAGGATATGAGCCCTTTCCTGAGCCTTGTTCAGATCATATTTCGTCCTTCTGGTAACAACCTCCTTCTGATGAAGGAGGTAATAACCCAGCATATCCTTCAGATTCAACACCCGCGGCTCATTATTAACCAGAGCCAGCATAATAACACCAAAGGTATCCTGGAGCTGCGTGTGCTTGTACAACTGATTCAATATTACGTTAGGATTCACATCACGCCGAAGCTCAATGCAGACACGCATTCCTTCACGGTCGGATTCGTCTCGGAGATCCGTGATTCCGTCAATCTTCTTATCCTTTACCAGTTCAGCAATCTTCTCGATGAGACGCGCCTTGTTTACCATATATGGAAGCTCCGTCACCACGATACGGTTCTTTCCATTCTGCATGGGCTCGATATTCGTGATAGCCCGAACCCGGATCTTGCCCCGTCCGGTGCGGTAGGATTCTTCAATCCCGGCAGTTCCGAGGATCATTCCTCCGGTTGGAAAATCCGGTCCCTTCACGATCTTCAATAACTCTTCAATATCAGTTTCCCTATCCTCAAGAATCTGATTGTCGATGATCTTCACCACCGCATTTATTACTTCCCGCAGATTGTGAGGAGGGATATTGGTTGCCATACCAACCGCTATACCTGAGGTTCCGTTTACCAGAAGGTTGGGATAACGGGAGGGAAGCACCAGGGGTTCCTTCTCTGTCTCATCGAAGTTTGGCCCGAAGTCAACGGTATCCTTGTTGATGTCCGCCAGCATCTCCATGGAAATCTTGGATAGACGTGCCTCTGTATAACGCATGGCCGCCGCGCCGTCACCGTCCACAGAACCGAAATTTCCGTGACCGTCCACCAGCATGTAACGGGTATTCCACTCCTGAGCCATATTTACCAGGGCACCGTAGATGGAGCTGTCACCGTGGGGGTGATATTTACCCATGGTATCACCGACGATACGGGCACATTTACGATGTGGCTTATCCGGACCGTTGTTCAACTCGATCATAGCATAGAGGATTCTTCTCTGCACCGGCTTTAAGCCGTCCCTTACATCCGGCAGCGCACGGGATGCTATAACGCTCATCGCATAGCTGATGTAGGACTTCTCCATGGTTTTTTTCAGATCGACGTCGTCTATCTTATCAAATATCATATCATCCATTTAAAACTTCCTCCTAAATATCCAGGTTCTGTACATACTTCGCATTTGCCTCGATAAATTCACGTCTTGGCTCCACCATGTCACCCATCAGGGTAGTAAAAGTCAGATCCAGCTCGGAAGAGGATTCCTCATCCATAATCACGCGCTCTAAGATCCTGCGCTCCGGATCCATGGTAGTCTCCCACAACTGCTCCGGATCCATCTCTCCAAGACCTTTGTAACGCTGGATCTTGTTGTTATTATCACGCCCAATCTCCATAAGGATGCTGTTTAACTCATCATCATCATAGGCGTACCATATTTTTTTATTTTTCTCAATCTTAAACAGAGGCGGCTTCGCCAGATATACATATCCCTGCTTGATAAGCTCCGGCATAAAACGGTAGATAAAGGTCAGCAGCAATGTGCTGATGTGAGCGCCGTCCACGTCAGCATCTGTCATGATAATGATCTTGTGATACCGCAGCTTGCTGATATCGAAATCCTCATGGATTCCGGTACCGAAGGCTGTTATCATCGCCTTGATCTCTGCATTTCCGTAGATTCGGTCAAGTCTTGCCTTCTCTACATTCAATATCTTGCCGCGCAACGGAAGAATTGCCTGGGTGGCACGGCTTCTGGCTGTCTTGGCAGAGCCGCCTGCGGAATCTCCCTCCACGATGTATATCTCACAATTCTTTGGATCCTTATCGGAACAGTCCGCCAGCTTTCCGGGCAGGGCTGTACTCTCAAGAGCTGTCTTTCTCCGTGTCAGATCTCTTGCCTTTCTCGCTGCCTCCCTGGCACGCTGGGCCAGCAGTGACTTGTCACAGATGGTCTTGGCAACCGTGGGATTCAACTCCAGGAAGTAAGTCAACTGCTCACTTACCACCGCATCCACGGCTCCGCGAGCCTCGCTGTTTCCAAGCTTCTGCTTGGTCTGTCCCTCGAACTGGGGCTCCTCGATCTTCACGCTGATGATAGCAGTCAATCCCTCTCTAATATCGTCACCGGAGAGCGCCGGCTCATTATCCTTTAATAATTTGTTGTTCCGGGCATAAGCGTTGAATGTCTTAGTCAATGCATTCCGAAATCCTGCCAGATGGGTTCCTCCCTCCGGCGTAGTGATGTTATTCACAAAGCTGTAGGTGGCCTCGTTGTAGGAATCATTGTGCTGCATCGCCACCTCTACATATACACCATCTCTCTGTCCTTCACAGTAGATAACATTCTCATAGAGTGCTTCGTTGCTCCGGTTCAGGTAGGTAACAAACTCCTTGATTCCTCCCTCATAATGGAATAAATCTTCCTTCTCCTGACCCTCTCTGGTATCCTTAAGAAGGATCTTAATTCCCTTTGTGAGGAAAGCCATCTCCCGCAGTCTTGTTTTTAAGACATCATATTCATAAACTGTTTCCTCGAAGATCGTATCGTCCGGAGAAAAGGTAACCTTCGTACCATGCTTCTCCTTCTCACATTCTCCTATCACCTTCAAGGGATACATGGTCTTTCCGCGTTCATAACGCTGCTGGTATATCTTTCCTTCGTTATAGATCTCTACCTCAAGCCAGTTGGAAAGGGCATTTACCACGGAAGCTCCCACTCCGTGAAGACCACCGGACACCTTATAACCTCCACCGCCGAATTTTCCTCCGGCATGAAGCACGGTAAATACTACCTCAACGGCCGGAATACCTGCCTTGTGATTGAGACCGACCGGAATTCCACGCCCGTTATCGATGACGGTCACGGAATTATCCGGATTGATGGTAACTTCGATGGTATCACATACACCTGCCAGCGCTTCATCTACCGAGTTGTCCACAATCTCATAGACAAGATGATGAAGTCCGCGACTGGAGGTACTTCCGATGTACATACCGGGACGCTTACGCACCGCTTCCAATCCTTCCAATATTTGAATTTGATCTGCTCCGTATTCTGTTCTTTCCATTATTTCCTCCTGGATTTTATTCATAACTATCTATTATATAATAATCTATTTTTTCATAAAAACAGTTCCCTCAACTACCTGATATACACGGTTAATATGAAACCTGTTCTTCACAAATTCATCCAGCCCGGTACAGGTGATCAGAGTCTGTATATCATGAATGCTGTTAAGCAGGAAATTCTGCCTGTTGCTGTCAAGCTCTGATAATACGTCATCCAGAAGCAATATCGGTGTATCATGAATGGATTTTTTTACCAATTCTATCTCAGACAGCTTCAGAGAGAGCGCGCTCGTCCGCTGCTGTCCCTGGGAACCGAACCTCCTAATATCTACCTTATCTACAAAAAAAGAAAGATCATCCCGGTGAGGACCTGCTGTGGTCTGCCCGAACTTCATATCCCGCTCCCGGTACTCCATCATCTTCTTTTCCAATTCCTCCGCCCGGCTGTCGGGCTCATAGGATAATATCAGCTCTTCCTTATTACCGGACAGGCTCTTATGTATCTTCTGGACTATAACTCCAAGTTCCCCAACGAATTCTTCCCTTGCCTCTATGATCTTCTTCCCGGATTCCACCAGTTGATCATCCCACACTGACAGGGTATCCTTAAGCTCCGGCCGTAAAATGATATCCTTCAGAAGCTTATTCCTCTGATTCAGTATCTTGTTATAACGTGTCAACTCGTAGAGATACAGCTTGTTAAGCTGGCACAATTCCATATCAAGGAATCTTCTCCGCTCCGAGGGTCCGTTCTTGATGATGTTCAGATCCTCCGGTGAAAAAAATACCAGATTTAAAATACCGAACAACTCGGATGCCTTTCGTATGGGAATCCGGTTGATGGCAATTCCCTTGGAACTATTTTTTTTCAGATGCATGTCTATCTGATAATCCACTCCGCCCTTCTCTACAATGGTGCGGATATGGGACTCCTCGCACCCAAACCGGATCATCTCACGATCCTTGCTTCCCTTGTGGGACTTGGTAGTACCGTTTACATATATGGACTCCAGGATATTCGTCTTGCCCTGGGCATTGTCCCCGTACAATATATTGGTAC
>CAKSAI010000026.1 GCA_934434905.1 uncultured Lachnospiraceae bacterium
TATCCGGAGTTCGAGGCGCTATACAGAGAAGTCTACGAGATGTGCCTGGATATGGAGCGTATGATGCGGATATTTTCAAAGGAATTGGAAGAACTGGATAAAAATACGGTTCAGTATATGATCGATGAAATGCAGGATACAATAGATGCGCAGAAAGAACAGTTAAGCCAGCAGAAAGAACAGTTGAACCAGAAGGACGAACAAATTAGGCAATTTACCCGCACATTTATCCTGGATAATCTGGAAGAAGGTATCCCCAAAGAACGGATATTATTAAAGCTTCAGAAAAAATTTGATCTGACCCAGGAAAAGGCAACTGCTTACTTCGCAGAGGTAGCGGAAAGCTGAATACGCACTCTTCCATACCGCTGCTGCAAGTGATATTATCGACGACTATTCCTTATTTATAAAATCTGCTGCGAGTACGCAGCAGATTTTATATTTATGACTATCACCATTTACAATGTCTGATACCAAAGACAGCTACTAACACCCGCCTACTGAAATAGCAAGGAACTTCCCATTCCTCTCTACGCGGCACCCATAACCGCTTCTCTGTATCCCTCACACCATCTACTGCACTTTCTTCGGCATGCCGCCCTCTATACGGCTCTCCTCCGCCAGAAATCCGATCAGATGGCTCTCTATGGAATCATCGATGGTCGTTCTGGTGAAGCTCGGCGAATCAACTGTGATATAATCAATAAAATCCCGGTACAAGAAATAATCTCCGCCGCCATGTCCGTCATCCAGTGTACGCTCCGTCATCTGATTGACATCGATCGTTTCCATCGGCTCCCCGAACCTGGTTAGATACAGAATACCCTCCTCTGCATCTCCGTATACTTCTCCCTTTGTTCCATGTACCTTGATATAACGGTAACACCGTTCTGAAAAAGCGCACATGGTAAGATGAGCCGTTGCACCGCTCTCAAAGGCAAGATTGACCACCTGATTGTCAATGGCGTCATTATCTCCGCGGAACACACATCTACCGATAACATCCTCTTTATGATCCAGAACCTCGTAGATATTTCTGTCCCTCAGCCTGGCAGTTCCGCCCACCACGAAATTACCCATCCGCTGGGGATAGATCTGATATGCATTATACAGGCACTTCTCCTTTACTGCCGGATCACAGTCCACGCAATAGTCCTCGCTTCCCTCCGGTGCATGCGCACGGTTAAAGTAGAATAGGTCCCCATACGAACTGACACTGGTACATTTTGACGGAATCAGCCAATTTAAAATATCCAGATCGTGGCAACACTTAGCAATGATCGTCGGACTGCTCTCCTCCATATTCCGCCACGGACCGCGAACATAGCTCAACGCAAAATGCCAGTATGCAATGTTCTCCGTCTGGTTGATGGAAACCACCTCCCCTAACGTGCCGTCATCAATCCACTTCTTGATCTGTTGATAGAACGGCGCATAGCGAAGCACATGCGTCAGCATGACCTTTCTTCCAAGACGATTGGCCGTGTCCCGTATCTGAATACAGTCCTCCATGGTGACCGCTGCCGGCTTCTCCAGGCAAATGTCATATCCAAGTGCCAATGCCTTCAGTGCCATGTCGATATGCTGTGCGTCCTGGGTGCAGATGAACACCGCATCACAGATCTTCCCCTGTGCAAAGAAAGCATCTGCACTCTCAAAGAGCATCTCTTCCTTCACGCCCAGCGTCAGAGCCTGTTCTCTGCTTGCTTTTACAACATCCGCAACCGCAACAAGCTCTACACTCTCATCCTCCCGGATCAGATTTCCAAACATCTGGCCGCGGCTTCCAAAGCCTAAAATTGCTACCTTTGTCATATTATCTCCTTTGCTCTGCTTCGCATTCTCGCATTCCTACCTGCATTCAAACACTGCTACAACCGCCTGCCCTGCCGGAAGGACATAGGATTTTCCGCCATAATAGAGTGTCCCACCGGATACCGTCGCCGTAACGGTCAGCCGATTCCCGGTAAGCACCAGCTCTACTGCTCCATCCCGCACCGGAACGGTGGCCTGTACCTCCCCAAGCCTTCCAAAATCCGGTCTTACCTCAAAGGTGCGATATCCCACATCCGTGGCTTTCACTCCACAGCAGTATCTTCCAAGCAGATAGATCGGGCCGCTCCCCCATGCATGACACAGCGAAGTGCCATACTTCATTCCATACATCGCCAGAGCCTCTTCCCTGGTTGCCTCCGGGTCGTAGCGCTCCCATACGGTGGTGGCTCCTTCCTTCAGCATACCACCCCAATAGAACGAAATGTAATCCTGCACCGCGCGGATATCTCCCAGCTTGCACATAGCGATCAGCTCATACAATTTGAAGTAAGGCGTAGTGATCTTCACATACTCCTCACTGTAGATCACGCTCCCGGCGATCCGCTTCTGCACGGCTTCTTCTACGAAATCATACATGATAGCAAAGATATTGGGGTGTCTTGTGATCTGCCGACTCCCGTCCGCTTTCTGATCATAGAACAGACCCTTTTCCTCATCCCAGAAATCCCGCAGGATGTTCTTTCTAAGCTTCTCTGCCGCCCTCTCATATGGAAGCACCGCATCCACGGCCACCCCCACAGGATTTCCTTCCACCGGTTCCGCCGCATCCACGGCCTTTCCATCAGCAGACCCGCACATCAGCTCCGCCAGCTTTCCCATGGCCTTATGGGCATTCCACAATAATATCTGCTCTGCACAGAGGATCCCATCCTTGTCCATCTCGGACCAGTCAATAAAGATCCAGTCGTTCTCACGCTTTACCACATATCCATTCTCATCCGTGCGGGAGATCATGAATGTATATAAGTGTTTCAGGTTCTCCCAGATACGTCCTACAAATTCCCTGTCGCCGGTGGCATAATAATAGTCCCAGACAGCCGCGATCAGATATGCCGAATAATCATTGATGGTGTTGATATGTGTGTAATACGGCGGCTTACCCAGAAGTCCCAGTATTGTGCGTTTTACAATCTGCGGATCAAAGTACAGATAATAGTTTGCAAAAAAGCTCTGGTACGCATCGCCCGACCAACACCAGCGATCCCGCTTAATGCCATCCAGATACATTTCCCTGGAGTTCAGATGAAACGTATACGCGCAGATATCCCATATCCGGTTCATGCTCTCATCCTCGCACCGGAAGGAGGCGATATCCTCGATGGGAAGATACTCGTACCACGCCTTTAATGTCACCGGTGCTCCCACGCTGCTTCGCGTGTGGATATAACGAAACGCTCTGGCCGGGCGTCTCCTCTCGAAGCCCGGATCCAATTTCTCTTGAACGGGTGTCTCCGAATCCTCCACCCTCTCGCGAATGCACGATTCCGAACACTCCAGCTTCTCCCGGATAAGCGCCTCCTGATCGTCCAGCGCCTCCTCGCGGGATTCGCCATACGTCAGATAAATGGTTTCTTGCCCCGGATATTCCGTCAGCTCCACCGGCCCAAAGGTCTCTTTTCCAAAATCATACAGAAGTCCGCCGGACACCTCTTCCACCGAAACCGGCTTGAGCTCCTCATAGGCAAAGGGGAACACTGCCGGGTCATCTGTCGGCTGATAGAAGGCCGGTTCACACCCCGGCGACGTGCGCAGACCGTCAAAGGACCAGTCTTCCCAGCTTTCATCCGTCTTCAAATACTCGCTGTCAATAAAAAAGCAGGGGAATCGTTCCAGATCATAAAGCATCACAAAGACCTCATATTCCCCTGCCGGGAAAAACAGATCCTCATTCACCGGATATTTCTGGTCGCTGAAGTAAGCCATTCCCTTGGAATGTGTTACGATCCGCAGAGTCGTATCTGTCAGCGCCTTCATCGTTGAGCGGAAACGGACGCTTACCTCATTGGGCGCTATCCTCCAGATAACGCCCGGGTAATCACAGCCCATTTCCTGCCTGCGGCACATCAGGAGCTTATGATGATAGATCTCATATTCTCCATACTTCCATATCCACTTTGCTTTTCCCATATTTTATTTCCTCTTATTTCACATACTGTTTCTTAATTTTGCGAAGCCGGCCTTGCGGTCCCATCCTCATAAGTCATGCCCGGAACTTTCAGGTCCCCAAGCATGATTGCTTTGATATTTGCAATCTCGTCTGCGGTCACACCGATGGAAAGCAGGTAAGTTTCTGCCTTTTTCGCTGTGGTGTCGCCTTCCAGCTTCTGGAAGGTCTGCAAAAATGTGCTCATCTCCGAGGACGAAGCAGCCCGCAATCCTGATTTTGAGAAGGTGGTATACTCGTAATCACGGATCAGATCCTCGTCAGATACCCCGCAGAGCGCATTGAGGATATAACATACCGTTCCGGTACGATCGGCACCATAAACGCAGTGTACATAGATCGGATAATTACTGACATCTGCATAGGAGGCAAATATCTGACGCCACAATTCCTTCTGATTCATATTGAATGCATCATAACTTCCAACAGAACAGCGCAGGTACTGCGCACCATCAATAAAGCTGCCGGTAATATTCGACGCCTCGCTTGCTGATCTAAGATCGATGTCCAGCTTCACGCCGATCTCCTCGCTCATTACCCTCTGTCCATCCTCCGTCAGCAGGGACTTTCCTTTTGCATCCGGCTGTGTGCCACGCAAAGCCAACCCCTGAACCGTTGTTCTGCCGGAAGAGGTGACGTAGCCGCCAAGGTCTCTCATATTCACGATCCCCTCTGCCTGCATCACGCGGGGACCAATATCGGTAGTCTTAAAGGTACTCTCCGTCACCTTTGTGATTCCATTGGCCGTTGCCGTCACACGTATATGATAGGTCTTGCCTTTATATAAATTACGAAGTACGATCTCCGGCCTGTCGGAATGGACGCTTACAGCATCGGAATAATCGGCCTTCAACCCGCACTCGGCTGTAAATACAGCATTGTTGGAGAGGCAATCCAGCGGAATGATAATGTCCTTTGCGGAATCCGTTATCTCACACTCGAAATTTTTCACATCTGCATTTGACGTAGTCAGATACGCCTTTGCAAGATCATTGTATGGGCATACTGCTTCCGGTGCAAGCACCACCGTTTCCGGCGGACACACAGCCGTATCCTCGATACCCAACAGATACAGTTTGTAGCCAGCCGTGTCTACCGCATTGATATAATGATTTCCGTTCATATCCGCTGCGTTTTTGCTGGCATACTCCACAAGTCCGCTGTCCACTCTTTTGTAACGCACCAGATCGCGGATATCCCGCGTATCGTCTCCATTGACGTCACCGGGCTGATATTCCTTGTAAAAAGCCACGTTGTCATAGCAGACTACAGCCGCAGTTTCAGAAAATGCATGCTTTAAGGCTGCTTTCACCTGTGTCTCTTCGACACCGGCCGGAATGGTAAACACATAGTTTAATTGCTGCCAGCCGTCCGTGCCATCCGCTATCGCGATGCCGCTGTCATGTATTGCCACAGCCTCCTTTGTGTCTGCATTCACCAGGGCAGCTCCAAGCTTCACCGCTCCCTCTGCCTTTACCAGCATCCTCAGATGCCATGTCTCACCTGCCCGGACCGTAACTGTACCATCGGCCCATAACGCATAGGATGTTGCACCATCTGCCAAATGGGCTACCTTTGCTGCCCCGCCTTCATAGCCGGTCGCATCGTAAACCAGGCTTGTGCCATCCGAAGCAGTCATATCATTCCAACCGGAAATTCCATCGTCAAACGTTGCATTGGCAAGATCACTTTCGAAAAAGTAGAAATCTGCATCTTCACCTGCCAGCATATTATTCCATGCTCCGTTCTGATAGCAGAACGTTACCGGTCCGATTTTTCTCGCATAATAGTTATCGGAAAAGGTGCCATCCAGCGTCAGCATATCGCCTTCCGAACCGATATAGTTAATCCGCAGCGTACCGTCCGGTGCAGCATTCAGCACCACACCGCTGTTACTTGCTGTT
Source organism: uncultured Lachnospiraceae bacterium (assembly GCA_934434905.1). Lineage (GTDB taxonomy): Bacteria > Bacillota > Clostridia > Lachnospirales > Lachnospiraceae > 14-2. The sequence continues at coordinate 5,905 of CAKSAI010000026.1, forward strand.
CCATTGATATAGATGCTATCCTTACTTGTGATGGTACCGACCAGCGTTCCCGCCGGGATTGTAAGAGCAAAGCCACTCGCATCACTGCCCGTCAGTGCCGGAATCGTCTTTGCTGTATTCCTATCATCTACCTGCGGATCTGTACAGAAGCATCCCAGTCCGTTCAGCCAGTCCTTGCCCGCTGCATCGATGAGCCGGATATTATCAATGTATATGTCTGTTACATTATTATACTGGCTGAAGAAGATCGCATATTGATTCGACCCATCCGTTTCGAAAGTTCCCATCACTTCTGTCCAGTCATCATAAACCGTTCGGGTGATCAGATCAAACTGACACTTAGCGCTATAGGTCTCCTGAAAGCGAAATGCCTGTTCCGTCAGCTTCACATTTCCCTTCACATACATCTTTAGCGCATATGTCCCCGCCGGAACAGTCTCGGCGAGCTTGACGGAGATCTGCATATCGCCTGCCGGAGCGCCATTTACAATATGTAATGAGCCCTTATCGACACAGCCGTCCTTCGCGACCTCCATATATCTGGCAGCCGTATCCTTACCACTCCCGTCCAGCCAGTTCCGATACCAGCCTTCTGTGGACGGCACGGTATCTGAGATCTTTAAAAGCTCAGGATCCTCCGGCTCCGTATATTTCTTAACGCAGAAATTACCATAATCGCCCATGACGTTATTGTTATCTGCATCCAGGAGCTGAATATTATCGATGTAAAAATCGACTGCATGCAGGTATACTCCTGCCGATATTACAATGTCCTTCCCCTGCGTCTTTATCGTAAATTCATCACTTTCCACCAGAGTCCAGTTTTCATAGGCCTTCTGCTGTATAAAAGTAAACTTCCCAGTACTATTTCCGGATTGGTAGAAAATGAAGCTATTTGCATCCGCCACCCCTACACTACCTTTGATCATCATGCGAAGCTTATAGGTTCCTGTCGGAATGTTATTAACCAGCCTTGCCTGAATATCTATCGTACCTTTTCCTTCCGTAGTACGGCGGATATGCAGTGCTCCTGGATCGTCGCACCCTTGATTTACAATTTCTGTGTATTCTGTGTCCGTATATGTTCCAAACTTATACCATCCTGCTGTTCCTGCGGCTGCCGCATTGTCCGCCAGCGTCATCAGTTCATAATCAGAATCATTCGGGCCGCTTCCGAAATTACCGGCTCCCTTAAGCATATCCTCATTGTCCGCATTGAGCAGCTGCAGATTGTCGATATACACATCCGTAGTGCTGTTATACTGGCTAAATTGGAGTGGGAGATACAAGGCACCGGAAACAGCTTTATAGGTACCTGTCATGCTTGTCCACGTAGTGAAGGATTTGTTGTCCGACGAGCAGAAATGAAAGTATGGGTTTCCGGTGTTGAGCATTCTAAATCCAAAAACATTATTCGTATCAACGTAACCGACACTGCCCTTGATATTATATTTCACCTTATAGGTTCCTTCCGGAATCCATACTGCATTACGCAGAACGATCATCAGATCCTGCTTCGAAGACGATGCGGAACTCGGCGCAACAACGTGCAGGGCTCCCGCATCTTCGCAGCCTTCCTCTACGATCTCCATATATGCCTCATCTGAAAAGCTGGTGTTTTTGTACCAGTTTCCCAGGCCTCCCTCACTCTCACTATCATATATCTGCATCACACTGGAGGCTGCCCTCACCTCCCTTGCCGGGAGGTGGGCCATGCCGCAGAACATCATCGCGAAGCACAAAACAAGCGAAATGACTTTTTTCATATAATTACTTTTTTTCATACCATTATTTTTTCTCATTTTCCGTCTGCGCCTTCTTTCTTTTTTTCTTGTATACCAGAAGAATCACCACTGCTGCTATTATGACAAGCACCGCTGCTGCTATTCCTATCAGGAGAGCCATCGGGAATTTCTTCTTGACCTCCTCCGGTGTCTTCTCATCTATCTCCTTCTTTTTCGCCTTCGCGAATTTCACGATCACCGTATGACTTTCCTTTACATCCTCTATGGAGTAGGAATTTCCTTCCGGTACAACCTTCTCTCCGTCGACCATGAGGTAGTTCACGCTGTAGCCCTCTTCTGCCGCAAAGTCAAACTTCAGATCTTCTCCCGGCTTCATGGTGACAAGCCCTTCCATACTGCTGCTTCCGCCCACATTGTGTGTGACATAGCACTGTACCGTTTCCGGTTCGGACAAGCGGAACAGCCTTGTCTCTGCTCCCTCCGCCGTGTAGGTAATTTCACTGGCCGACTCTGCAACGATCTCGCGATTGAATACATCATAGACCGTATAGGTTCCCGGAAGGCTGATCTTGTGTTCTCCTGCGAAAAGCGAATGTACTGCTACATAGTTGCTGTCTGCAAAGACGATATCGGAACTGCTCTCGTCATAAATATGGCATCCGGTGTGCTTCATCATATTTCGGATCAGCGCTGTCGGTACGGTCGGCACTGCGGAATAGATGCTGATCCACTTGCTTCCGTCCGCATTGGTTATCTCCTTTACGGCAAGTCCGGCATACGTTCCGTCCAGTCCTGTCCCCTCGTGTACAGCAATTGTGGTGGCTTTTCCGTCATTCACTGCAATAACCGGTGCCAAAGTTGCATATTCGATTGCTCCATAGGTCACATCGGACAGTCCCTCTGTCAGCCAGTGACTGTAATTCGTCACCTCTGCAGTTCCCATGAATTTCCGTCCATTGTCGGACTGCACATTCAGTTGCTTCAGATTCATTCCCACAACATCGCTCATCAGAGAGACATCTGTCTTATTGCCATCGGTGATACCAGTCAAAAATACCCAGAGGATGATATTGTTATCCTTCTTAAGCTGCTTCTCGATGGCTTCCCGCTCTTCCTCCGTGATCTGCGTCGTGCTGAGCATGATGTTGACCTTATGCTCCGGAACAAGCCCATCCACCAGATCATCCAGCAGATACGTGTCATAGGGTGCTCCGATATTCTGCAGCTCCTCTCTCTGCTTATTCAGTACGGATTTGAACAATAATTCATCCGTTATCGGTGTTTTCGAATACGCAAAGTACTGGCTCATCGCAGAATCCATAAATACTGCCACTTCTGATGTGCTCTTTCTCTCCAGTCCCATCGAAAGTGTACTTTCCTGGGACATCTGCGCCATCAGGCCATAGAACTGGTCATCATCGAAATATCTTCCGCCCATATCGTAGAAGTCAAGGCTCTGGCCCTTACTGAGCACATAACAGAAGTTACGTTTCAGAACCTCTACCGACTCCTTGGTGGTACGTGTCCAGCCAACCGATGCATTCGCATCCTGCGTAAGCCCAATGTAACTAAGATTCATTCGGCTGTCTTCCTCTACGATCAGCAGCTTTCCATGAGCAGTTACCGAATCGATTGCTCCCATGTAATCGGTCATATTGCCAATTTCGCGCTCCCCATAGAGCCATGGAGTCTGTACCCAGTCAAGGCTGTCACTTCGTAAGAGTCTGTCCAGTCCCGCCTGTGCGGTTGTGGTTGCGAATTCGTATGTGCCGCAGTTTTGCAGATAACCTGCATAGGTTCCTACTACCAAGCGGCCATTCAAGTGCTCCTTCACCAGATCTGCAAAATACAGAATGCTGTCTGTCTGCATATCTGTCATAAACCGCTGATAATCAATGACTGCCCGGCTGTCCTGTACACTTAAGACTGACAGATATTCGCTCTGGCTTCTTGCTTCGATGGTCGGTACCTCCGCCGTATCAAAGGTCACGGAAGACTTCTTCCAGCTCTTTTGAAGCGCTTCATTGGTCTCATAATTCTCTTTCAGCCATTCACGAAAAGCATTCAGTCCGGCAGATGAAAAGTCTCCGACCTCAGTGGTATTCCCATTCATCCCCCACCACTGCCATTCATAGGTGGTTCCGCCGGTCAGCTTGATACCCGCAATATTATTGGCATAGGGCTGTTCCATCAGGTAGTCGAGTACCTTCTTCATGATCTCGCTGCATTCCTGCCGCCACTTGGTGGATGCATAGGTCTGCTTGCTTAATTTCCCATTGCTGAGCTTCACACATTCTTCCGGGTTCTGCTCCAGCCACCAATCCGGCGGTGTCGTATCAATCGCTACCTGCAGATATGCTTCCGGGTTCGCACTCAATGTTCCCAGGATCTGCTGATCGATGGGGGTCGCATCAATGGTTCCGTCCGCTTTCCAGACCTCCCCATACGTTCCGCTTAAGCATATGTAGCAGATAACAGTCTCTACACCCGCCGCACCGGCCTTCGTTACAGTCTCCGCACGATATGCGGTGTCATTCTCCGCACGCCCATACCAGAGGGATGTTGTCGGAATGCCGTTTACCAGATAGGTCGGCTTTCCATTCTCCAGCTTAATCTCCGTCTTGGTCGTGACGCCGCTATTCGGCTGTGTTACCTTTACATTTCCCACCTTATTACCAACATACTTGTCGCTTACAACAGCTACAAGATCGTCAAACTGAATGGTGTAGGAACCTGTTGCCAGAAATTCCGGGATCTTCAGTTCGAATTCTGCCGTAAATTCCTTACCTACCGGCCAGTCCTCCGTACTCTTGCCATCGGCAAGAATGAGCGTTCCGCCGCATATCTTCTTGGTGGTATTTCTCTTCCAGAAGAACACATCAAATTCATTCGATGCCGGCAACTGCTCTTCAATCTTGATCTTCGCCTTAACTTTCACCGTCTCTCCGGCCTCTACGGCATCCTTCGGGAATGTGAATTCATTGCTCTCCAGCTTATAGTCTGAGTATTCCGTATTATCAAACGAAATGACTCCCCACGGACCTTCCCCGACCGGACAGTATACCTCCGCCTTCGTCCACACCTTGCAGGAATCCATATCATAGTCAGGGAGCATGAACTGCTGGCTGTCCTCCTCAGACCAATCGCCGGTCTCGCGCGCGATCATCAGGTTCTCATCACTGTAGAAGCGGAGCGTAGAATCATTATTCATCTTAATGATACCGTCGTACAGAAGACCATATGCATACGTATCGTTATATAAGCGGACAGCGATCACATTCTTTCCCTTTTGCATGTATTCGGTCAGATCGAAGTTTCCCGGCATCGCCCAAGTATCCCCGGTTCCAGTCTCTTCGTAGACTTCTTTCCCGTTCACATACAGCTTGTATCTGTCATCCGCCGTGATCTGTATCTGTGCCTTCTTGACATCGTCCTCTACATATAATTCCTGCCGATAGTAATAATATCTTTCATTATGCTCATTGGAAAGGATCGCATCGTAATCCGCCGGCCAGATCACCCACTTGCCTTCCCATCCGGTACTCCTGACAGGCTCTGCGATTTGCCATATTCCCAGATTATCCATGGATATCGTCCCGTCTCCGCCTGTCTTCTCCACGCGGACACGGTACAGTGTCGCGCTGACTGCGGTAAAGCTGGTTTCCAAGTTTGCCGAATCACCTTCCTTGATCTCCTGCGTCACCACAGAAGATATGGTACGGCCACGCCAGTCAATGGCATCGATCACAATCCTTCCGGTTGCACTTCCTGAAGAACGATAGTTTGCCTTTACACTGTAAGTATAATCGGTTCCCAGCACGTCCACGTCCGTGTAGATCATACCATTATCATCATTCTTACCGGTAATGGAAGCACTTCCCCTTGTTCCAAAGGAAGGCGCGCCCTTCGTCTCTTCACTCTTCCAGCCGCCAAACATGCCGTCGCTGTCCGGTCCTGCAAAAGTTTCTTCATATACCAGATTGTCATTCTGGGTATAGTTGTAATACTCAATGGCATCAAAGTATACGTCTGCTTCCTTGCCGCCTACCCGGAGCGAAAGCGCTACCGAATCCCAATTCTTCGGAATCTTGAAACTGATCCTGTAGGTATCCCATTCGGAAAGTTTACCGGTTGTATTCAGAACCCGATCCTGTCCGTGATTCGCGCCCATGAAATTTCCTTCAGCATTATATCCCTGTATCACTGCTGCGAACCTGCCCGCCACACTGTCCTTACTTCTCATATGGACAACAAATTCAATAGAATCTCCGGCACTTACCTTCAGCTTCTTCTGCATGGAAACGGTCGTATAATTGATCTCACTGTATTTTTTCACCAGGTGCAGCGATTTGTTTCCACGATAATACACGCTACTATCGGCTGTGACCTCCGCAATTCCGCTGGCTGTTACAGATGACCAGTTTACCGGCTTTCCTGCTGCTGTGTATTCAAAATCAAAGTTTGGATCCGAAATCTCCTTTGTCTTGGTCAGACTGACATTGTCCAAAAATGTCATTGACTGCTCTGTTCCTCCAAAAGCAAAGAATACACTGACATACTTTGCATCTGCAGCCGTGCGGAAAGTAGCTCCTACCCTCTTCCAGTCGCAGGAACCATAGGTATATGCGTCTGTCAGCCAGGTATGTGCCTCCAGTTCGTTTGCCACGCCTTCCCCGATTACATTCTTGTACTGTCTGATATAGATCCGGACTACATTTTTCTTCGAATTTCGGATCATGACATCGTATTCAAATGCATAATCCGTATCCGGTGATACCTCTACAACGCTGCTCTGGAAATAATAATCGATATTTTCCGTATTCAGCTTCTTGATTACCGCCGCCGCACTGCCGTCGCCGCTGGCACCATCTGCCTTGTAGGAAGTATAGGCACCGAAATTCCCCTCTTCTGCTCCCGCCGATGTTTCGCGTCTCTCGTAGGTATTCCAGTTAAATACAGCCTTTCCGTTCTCTCCGGTTTCAAAATCCCAGTTGGCATCTCTTGCTTCTCCCAGCTTCGTGACAGCAATATCATCGAACAGGAACTTCGTTCCCACATGCGGTCCGGCCACTTCAAAACGCACTTCAATATAAGCCGCATCCTCACTGGTGGAGAAATTAGCTGTGTAGGTCTTCCATGCACCGCTGTTGTCGGTGCTGGCCGCGCTTGTCAGCCATATATAGCTGGAAGCACTGGTTGTCTCGCTTCCATCTGCTTTGTACTGACGTATCAGCGGGCTACACTTTAAGTCTGTTCCCGTATAGTTTCCCCAGAATGTCAGACTGTACACGCCGGAAGCATCCACCTTCATACGCCCACTGTAGGTTACGAATGAATCTTTATTCTCTTTTATGGTAAGAATCTGCATGGCATTGCTTCCGTCCACTCCCTGACCCCTTGCAATGCTCATTTCGTAATCATTTGCTGTCAGATTGGCTACATGATAACCGTTCCAGCCAAATACGCCGGATCCATCCGCTCCGATCTCAAAGTCCAGATTCAGATCATCACTGGAGCCCAACTTCTTGATCAAAACATTGTCAAACCATGCGCAACTTCCGGCTCTCGGTCCGGCCACTTCGAAGCGCACTTCAATATACGCCGCATCTGTGCTGGTGGTAAAGTTCGCGGAATGCCGCTTCCATGTATTCGTGTTATCCTGGCTCAGCGGATCATTGCACCAGTTGTAGCTGGAGACCTGCGTCGTCTCGGACCCGTCTTCCTTATACATGCGGATGAGCGGTGATACCGTGATATTGCTGCCCTGATATTTCCCATCAAAGCTCAGATTGTATACCATGGAAGGCTCCGTAGCAAGCCGGATGCTGTAAACAACGTAGGAACCCTTATTTTTTTTAAGCGTTACGACCTTCATGGCATTACTGCCACCCACGCCTTCGCCTTCCGCTAAGAGAAGCTGATAATCCGTGGCTGTCAGGTCATATGTGTGATACCCGGTCCAGTTCAGCACACCGGATTCCGGTGTTCCGGCCTCAAAATCCAGATTCGGATCATCCATTGTGCCCACTTTTGAAACAACGACCTCATCGAACAGCGCGGTATCGCCTGCCGTGTGTCCTGCGATCTCCCACCGCACTTCAATATAAGCCGCATCTGCACTGGTGGTGAAGTTCGCAGAATGTGTCTTCCACTTGCCGCTGTTGTCCTTGGCTAAGGCATCATTGCACCAGTTATAGCTGGATGCCAGCGTTGTCTCAGAGCTATCCTCCTTGTACATACGGATCAACGGCGATACGGTAATGTCTTTGCCCTGATAATTTCCCCAGAAGCTTAAATTATACACCATGGATGGTTCTACCTTGGTACGGACACTGTACACCACGTAGGAATTCTCATTGTTCCGCTGGGCAGTAACCTTCATGGCTCCGCTTCCGTTGATGCCGCCGTCGGATACCCAACTCATCTTATAGTCAACGCCGCTCTGCGGTTCCGCCACATGATATCCGGTCCAGTGATAGGGCTGTGCGCCGCCAAACTTGGGGACTTCAAAATTAAAGTTCGTGTAATCCTCATATTCTGTCAGTGTAATGCCGTAGAGCTCTGCCTGTGTGTCATCTGCTTTATACACAACCCGCATATAGGACGCACCTGCCGGCACCTCCACATATCCCTTATCCGCCTTCACCGTATAAGGTATCCCATCATCAAAGGTGAATGTCAGACTTCCCTGTCTGCCGGAAAGGCTGTACTGGTAGATATCCTTTCCCTTTACATCATAGCGAAGAGAAGTGATAAATGCCCCGGGTTCAAGCACAACTGCCTTCTTCTCATCGGAATAAGATACATTTCCGGTCACATTCCATCCCGGCAGTACAAATGTCTCCAGACCTTCAAAGCCGCCATTGGTGATAAGATTCACCGAGGTATCCGCTTCATCCAGTACCTTGCAGAAATCACCGTCCGACAGAAGATTCGTCTTTGCTGCATTATCCTTCGCATAAATGCTGATATTATCGATATAATAGTCTGCCCCTGTATATTGGCTGGAATAGATATGGATGGGAGCCCATTGCGGTGTTGTCACAGTAAACTCATACTCCACCTTGGTCCAATTATCCGAATTCACTTCCAGCTTACGATACGCGTTTCCGGTATCCGCCCAGGTTCCCAGTCCCCACGGCAGCTCGATCCAGGTCGGGTCACCCGCATTCTGCGTATTGCCCTTGATCCAGGCTGAGAATATGTAGGTCTTGCTCTCCCAGTTTTTCACCAGTTGACCGATGGAGATTGACTTCCCGGTACCGGCGCACTGCGCATAATTCTGAACCATATGAAGGCTTCCCGGATTCAGATACCCATCCTCCACGAGACTTATCTGGCTGACACCGGATTCGTCTGGATTTGCGTAGAAACCGCCATAATTCCAGCTATCCTGTGCCCAATGGGTTTCCGTCTTCCATGGGTTCACTGCAATGTTATCAAAATACAGCTTATCTCCGGCTGCTCCCCAGCACACGATACGAACCTGTGCTTTGGAAGCTTCTGCAGGTGCCGTAATCGATCCTGCCTTTCTGCTCCAGTCCGTTGAAAGAGCACCTTCCGTCGTCTTGAAATCACCGACAACATTTCCATTTGCATTAAACCAGTATCCGCTGATAACGAAGTACGGACTCGTTCCCTCTCCCTTTGCGTCAAAGGAAATGCAGTAGCTGCCTCCCGGCTGTATGTCCAGCATGGGACTTGAGAAAGTGACCCATCCCTGGCCCGCCTGTGCAGAGTCACCCTTCGTGACCATCGCAGCCTTTCCATGGGACGCATCAGCAGAAGCGAGAGACAAGACATCTCCGGTTGCATTATCGATCAAAGTCCAGTCCATCTCATGCTGGATCAGCTCTGCACCTTCCAATGTACCATTAAACTTACTGATCGGAAGATAATTGTATATCACGTCTTCAAAACCGGCATTTACCACCAGATTCTGTGTGGTAAGCGTGACACCGTCCGGGTTATAGAAGCTGCCTGCTCCCGCCAGAAGGTCAACCCCGGTCTCCTTATTGATAAGTGTCACATTATCCACATAGAGATCTGCCGCCCAGTTATACTGTCCGAAATACAGATAGAAAACAGAGCTTCCGCCATCACCATGGACGGTAAAATCCTTTTCCACCTTCGTCCAGTCGGCATATTCCGTTACATCGGTAATTTTTACAAGATCACTGTCATGTCCACCCTCCAGGAACCGGAACTCGCCCGCATATGTCGTCTTTCCTTTCAGATAAAGCGATAGCGTGTAAGTACCTGCCGTTACGCCGCCAACGGAGATGCAGACCGGCATATCGCCCTCTGTAGATGTGTTGTGAAAATACAATGCCCCATCTTCCAGATATCCTGCATCTACCGTATTCGCATAATGGGTAGTGCTGCCGCCATTGCTCCAGCCATTGCGGTACCATGCGCCATCCATCTGATATCCGTCTGATAATCCTGCCGCAGAACTGTATGCATACAGATACGCATTGTCTGCCACATAGACTTCGCCATCGGAAGACGTTCCATCTCCGAAGGTAATCACAAGCTTCACGAATCCTGCTTTTCCGGGAACCGTATAATCACCGGAAATCTCTGTGAAATCAGCCGCATTCTCAAGAGAACCGATCACAGTCTCCTCACCGACCTGCTTCTTTCCTTCTGCATCCTCATATGCCAGAACAGACAGGCTGGCCTTTCCGTCCGGTGATTTTACGGATACACCGGCCTTGTATTTCTTTCCGGCTGTCACCATCACCGCGTCAGAGGTGAGTGTAGATGCTTCCTTTCCTGCCTTCACTATCTGCGCAGCATTACCACTTACACCGTCTGCCATGGCGAAGGTGTCTTTTCCGCTGCTCTCAAATGTCCAGGATTGAAAGCTCTCGAAGATCTGATCCTGTTCGCGTCCATAAGAGATCATGGGTAATCCTGTGCATACAACCACAATACACAGAATTGCCGCCAGAATTCTCTTGACGCTTGCCCTTTCCTTTCTCATCTTTTTCTCCTCCATAAAGTAGTGTGAAAATTACCTTTTATCTTATATCCGGCATCTGCCGGAAGGATTTCAAGTTCCTGTCTCCTCATCACCCTTTTACGCCTTCACCGGAAGAAACGCCGTTCTGGATCTGCTTCTGGAACGCTGCGTACAGGATCAGGATCGGGATCATGGCGATCACCAGTCCCGCGAAGGTTCTTCCGTAATCCACATCATAGGTTCCTGAGTTTGTCAGGTAGGAAAGACCTATGGCGATGGTGTATTTTGTCTGCTCATGGATGAAAGTGAGCGCTGTCACATATTCATTCCAGGTTCCCATCACATTCAGGATCGACACAACGAACAGGGACGGCTTGATGAGCGGCATGATGATCTTGAAGAAGATCGCAAACTGCGATGCTCCATCGATGGTCGCTGCTTCGATCAGTGAATTATGAATCCCCCGGATGAAGCCTGCCAGCATAAATACATAAAAGGGCATTCCCTGGATCGCGTAGATGACAGACAGCCAGATCAGGGAATCTGTCATGTACAGCGAATCTGCGATATAGTACAGAGGAACCAGAACAAGCACGCCCGGCACCATCATCATCACCATATAGAACAATTCCAGCGAATGCACCAGACGGTTCCCGAACTTCGCGATCACATACGCATTGGCTCCTACCACCAGCAGGGTGATCAGAAGTGTCAGGATAACCGTCATGATACTATTTAAAAAATACTCACCAAAATTCGCCTTGTTCCAGGCATTTATAAAATTGATCCACTGCGGCTCCTTCGGAAGACTCCAGGGAGATGCGAAGAACTCCTTGTTGGTCTTCAGGGAGGTGTAGAACACCCAGATCACCGGGAATGCCACTACAACACTCCAGAATATCAGAAAGATTCGAAGGATGCAGCGGGCCAGTATGGTACTCTTCGCTTCCGGTACTCGATTCTTCTTACTCACCGTCATCCTCTCCTTTCGACATCAATTTATTTGCCAGCAGTGAGACGCTCACGGTGATCACCAGCATGATCATGGCCGCAGCGTAGGAATATCCCACCTGCGGGTAGAGACTGTCAAAGCTGTGCTTGTATACGAACATACCCATGACGACGTTCTTCTCGTTGACCGCGTCCCCCATCATCGCCTGTACCATGCCGAAGTTGGCTGCGAAGGACTGATAGAGGATGGTGATAACCATGAACTTGGTCTGCCGCCAGACTGCGGGCATGGTGATATAGCGAAGCTGCTGCCATTCTCCCGCTCCGTCGATCCTGGCTGACTCATACAGCTCCTGGCTGATCCCGTCGATGGCCGTGATCATAACCAACATGAAGAGACCGATGCCGCACCAGCTTGCCACGAAGGTGATCACTGCAATGGGATGCTCATACGTCCATCCGGTCTCCGGAATATACTTTCCAAGACCGATCATCTTTAAGATGGGATTCAATACGCCGAAATTCGGATCCAGCATGAAGTTCCATATGATCGCAATGATGATGGTGGAGAGTACATTCGGCAGGAAGAACAGAAACCGATAGATACCGGTTTCTGCCTTTCTGTAACGCAGTCTCGTCAGTGACACTGCGAAAAGTATCGTCAGCACCACAATGATAACTTCCTTACCCAGAATGATGATAAAATCATTCTTAATGGCAGCCAGGAATTCTGTATCCTTCAGGATCTCTATGTAATTTCGAATACCCACAAATGCATCCGACGTCAGCTTTCCGTACCCGGACCAGTCAAAGAAGCTGGTGTAGAAGGATTTCAATATCGGGTATACGCTGAACAGCAGATACAGAAGCAGGGAGGGCAGACAGAAGGCTGCAAAAAATGCAACCTTTGATCTGTCCTTGATCCTGCCCGGTCTTTGTTGTTTCATCTTCTTCACAAGTAGCACTGCCTTTCTGTATTACTGATTCTTCTTTGCCGTTGCCTGCTGGATCGCCTTCACTGCCTGATCCACGGTGTATTCCCCGGAGACGATGCGGTTCACACAGTCGTTGACCGTGCCGTCCACGCTGCCCCAGGAGGTGCTTCCCTTTGAGACCATGGTAACGATATCTGAATTCATCATTTCCGTTACCTGCTTCGCGGAATCACTGATGTTCATATTTGAGACGTCGACGTTCGTCACGCTGGGTGTGGAGCACAGCTCTACAAACTTGGCTGCGATCTCATCTGTGTACAGGAAGCGCAGGAATGCTGCCGCTGCTTCCGGATTCTTTGCCTTGCTGGCGATTCCCACCGTGCTGGCAGAGGCGATGACACAGGTCTTCTGATCCTTGTCCTGTAACATGGACGGATAATAACGCATCTGGAAGTCATCCGGTGTGGAGTCCTTCATCTCGTTCTCCAGCCACAATCCGTTGGGGATCAGTGCGTCCGTGCGCTTCAGCCATGTCGCCTGACTGGTGATATGGTTCATGGA
>CAKSAI010000027.1 GCA_934434905.1 uncultured Lachnospiraceae bacterium
GTGCACAAGCTGCCCAGATATTTTTTTCGGATTCTTCAAACAAATACCTTACTTTTCCTTTATCAGAATCGCACTGTGCACGCTCATGTCGAACTCAAGTCTGTCTGTTGTTCCCATAAATTCACCGTCATGCTCTGCATCCAGCAGATAGATATCGTACTCCCCCTTTTTTCCAAAGTCGATCTGAAGGGTTTTATTCGGCGTATCGTCATCATTGGAATAATGGGTAACCACTGCCAGCACTTTTCCATCCCCGTCTACTCCGCAGAGAGAATAAATATTTTCAATCCCGTTTACTGCCCTGACCTCTGCCTTCCTGTCATAAAACATGCCATACCAGTAGAAGGCATAGTATCCTTTCAGCGGCTTTTTTGTATAGAAATCAAATACGCCGTTAAAAACGGAGGGTCTGGTATCGTAGTACATCAGCATATCAAGGGATGTGCTTTGTGCCACGCACATGGTGGATAAGGTCACGATCGCCCCCTTAATCCCATGGATCATCTCCACCGTATAGGGAAACTCATCGGTCCATCCCTGTACATAATTCCACTCATCTGAAATATTTTCGGTCTGATCATAACCGTATTTCAAAAGGAGATCCTTCATCTTCTTTGCCCGGATTACCATTGCCTCCGGTTCCTTCAGGTAAATATGCCAGGAATAGAAATCCAGCGGAACATTTCGCTCACTCATGTTCTTTAAGAATTCTTCCGCCCACTCGTCACGGAATGCCAGTGCCGGACCTCCGATCTTAAGCTCCGGGAAACAAGCCTTCAGATGCTTTGCGGCCGTCTCAAAGAAATCAAAAAATTCAGCATTACTGCCACCCCATGTACGCTTCTTTGGCGCATTTTCCTCGTCCAGATCCGGCTCATTCCAGATCTCCCAATACTGCATATCCAGGTTCAGCCCATCCGCCCAGCCATAATTGTAATGTCGGATGATATGTTCGCAGATGACTGCCCACTTCTTGAAATCCTTTGGCGGAAAGGTATGATGCTTGGTGATCTGATTCTCGATGGTCTGTCCAAGCCGGAAGAACGTCTTCGTCCCTGCTTCTAATGTTGTCAGGATCTCTTCGTCCGTACATCCGAAATCATAAGAAGCCGGATCATAGGGATCCGCGTCAAAATTCGGGAATATGCAGGAGATATCGTGGCAATAAGGTCCGCCGTACACCGCGTGTACAGCCACATCATGGTTTCTGGAATACGGGATTCTTGCTGCTTTATAGTCTTCGAAATTACTGCTGTACATTTTCTTCGTAAACCGCTTATGCCATGGTCCCCCATTGGTGGCATTCAGCGGTTTAAAGCTGCCATATTCTTTTGTCAGATCAAATATTAGTTTCTCCATCTTTCTTTCCTTCTTCAAATTCCTTATCTGCCGCTTTTGTCAGCGTCTGTATGATTTCGATTTCTTTCGGATCATATGGCCGGAAGTTCGGACGGTACAGATCGTGGAACCATTTGGTGAAATCCAGATCCGGCTGTGCGCCACGGTAATAGTTTTCCCAGCTTGCTTCCCAGGGTTCATAGGTCTGATATCTGCCTGCCACAAAGCCCCAGTTAAAGCAGCCTATCCGTTCCACATAGAACAGCGGAAATATTTCCTGCACGGTGTTATGCAGGACCCTTCCCAACCATTCCGTACAGATGATCGGACGCCCATACCGTTTCAATTTCCGGATGATCTGCACATTTTCCAGGTATGTGCCGTAACTATGATAGGAAACAATGTCGGAATGATCCAGCGCATACTGCTCCACCTGGCACAAAGGTTCTTCTTTTGGGCTTACCCTCCAGGAACCCGAAGTGATGGGCTGTATCGGATCCACCTCTCTTGCGATTTCAAAAAACCGTTTAATATGAGGTACGGTAAGCTGTTCCCGCCTGCAGTTTCCCGGCTCGTTGTATAAGTCCCAGATCAGGATCCTCTCATCCGATCGGTAGGTTTCAAGAATTTCCCTGACCCATTCGTACACGGCTTCCGGTTCATCATCGATCAGCCAGTATCCCGGTTCTGTACTCAGTGTACTGTGCTGTGAGCGTTTTCTGCCGCCATGATAGCCCCAGTCATAATGCTGCTCGCCCGGTTTTAAAAAGCAATAGGGATTGTCCTTTGTCACCTGGCAGTCATTTCCCAGAACCAGCACCGCTTTGACACCGTGTCGATCCAACATGGCAAGATAACGTTCCAGCCGCTCCATGCAGCCATCGTGATCTTCCTTCCAGATCGGATAAAAGAGCAGGGTACGGATCGCATTATATCCCGTCTCTGCCAAAAGCTTTATTTCTCTTTCGGCAGTCTCCAGCTTTTCTTCGAAGCCGTATTCCTGCCACATATCCAGCCAGTTTACCACATCGCTTCCCATAAAGTTGCAGCCGCGGATCCACGGTCTTTCATTGTACCACTCCCAGACACGCTCTGCTGTCCATTGTCCCTCCATGATTGTGTTCCTCCTCTTTATGCTACATCAATCTGATATTCTTCTGTTCTGTTGCAAAACAATTTGTGCCAATGAAAACTTCCACATTTCCTTTTTCCACCGTATAACTGCCATCCGGCAGATAGTATCCCAGGTCATCATAGCCCAGTTCAAAGGTAACGGTCTTTGTCTCTCCTGCCCGGATGAGCAATTTCCGGTAAGCCTTCAATTCCCGGTACGGTCTCATATAGGCTGCGGCGATATCGTGAATATAAAGCTGCGCCACTTCTTTTCCGTCATATCCGCCGATATTGCTCACATCAACAGAGAACGAGATCTTCCTTCCCGCTTTCAGCTCTTCCACGGACACCTCGCTACATTCTGCCTGCATGTTTGCATAGGCGAATTCCGTATAGGAAAGCCCATATCCAAATGGATAATAGGGCGCGGCAATACTGTCTTCATAGCTGGTCTCCGAATTATTTCCGTAGTATCCCACATAACGGTTTCTCGTCGCATTATAGTATAGCGGAATATGCCCTGAATTTCTGGGGAATGTAATTGCCGTCTTTCCGCTGGGAACCTGATCGCCAAATAAAATATCACAGGCGGCCCCTGCCGCTTCACTGCCGGAATGCCATGCGTAGAGCACTGCGTCTAGATAATCTGCAACACCTTCCATGGCAATGGGTCTTCCACAGAAGATCACACCAACGACTTTCTTCCCGGAGCATTTTGCCTTGCGGATAAGCTCCAGCTGTGCATTGGAAAGGGTGATGTCAGAGACAGACCTTCTCTCGCCTGTGACCTTCTCACTTTCTCCAAGTGCCAACACAACCACATCCGACTGATACATCACTCTTGCCGAATCATCATGTAATCCGGTAGGATCCGCTGTTGTAACAAGATGTTCTTTCCCCACCGCCTCACACATTGCCTCATAGAATGACGGTGTTTCCTCTGCCTTTCCCTCTAAGGACCAGCTTCCAAGCAAGGCTCTCCTTTCGTGTACCAGCGGTCCCAAAAGAGCGATCTTCTTATCCTTTGAAAGCGGCAGCACTTGCTTCTCATTTTTGAGAAGTACCATGCATTCTGCTGCCAGTTCTCTTGCACATTTGAGATGCTCTGTCCGGTCAACGGCAGGCATTTTACAATACGGATTCTCAAACAGATTCTTCTTAAACTTTACCTCCAACACCCCGCGCACTGCGAGATCCAGCGTATCCATGGAGATCTCTTCTTTTTCAATCAGCTGTTCCAGATAGCGGATATAGATATCATCGCACATATCAATCTCCACACCTGCTTTAAGCCCCAGCTTCGCACATTCGATCTCTTCTTCTGTCACACCCTGTCGCTTCAGGAAGGCAACCGCGCCCCAGTCAGATACCACACAGCCTTTAAAACCAAGATAATCTCTTAATATCTCCGTCATATAATAGCGGCTCCCGGAAACCGGATCGCCATTGATATCGTTAAAGGAAGACATGACGGTATCCGAGCCAGCCTCGATCGCTTCCCGAAAAGCCGGCAGATAATAATTATAGAGACTGTAGTCGGATATCTCGGTACGATAGTAGTCTCTGCCTCCTTCCGAAGCACCGTAGCCAATAAAATGCTTCGCACAGGTAACCATCGCATCTTCCTTTGCTACGTCTCCATCCTGAAATCCTTCCACAATGGCCCGTGCCATATGGCGGCCCACCACAGGGTCTTCACCCGGACCTTCAATGATCCTTCCATAACGGGGATCCCGGCACAGATCCAGCATCGGGGCAAACGTCCAGTGAATCCCCACCGAGGTTGCCTCAATCGCACTATATCGGTAAGCCCTTTTCACAAGTTCATCGTTAAAGGATGCCGCCATCGCAAGCGGTACCGGAAATACCGTTCTGTGTCCATGGATAACATCTCGTCCATAGATGAGCGGGATTCCATGCGGCCCCTCCTCGATCGCCAGCTTCTGTACCCGGTTGCACATTGCTGTATCCACGCTTTCCTGCCAGTCATTTCCTGCTGTTGCACTGTTGGCAAGGATCATGGATCCGATTTCTCCTCTGCGGATCTTTTCCCGTATACGTTCCAGTTCTTCCTCATTCTTAGGAGATACCGTCATATTCAACTGCCCTATTTTTTCCCGCAGGCTCATGCTGCTTAATAGCTCTTCTACCTGCCTGTCAATATTCTTATCCATCTTCCAATCCTCCTATGACGATCTTACTCGCCGGTGATACCGGATTTTTCAATGCTCTCCACAAATTGCCTCTGCAGGACGATGAACATGATCAAAATCGGCAGACATGACAGCATGGTTCCTGCCAGCGTGATCGCTTCATTAATACTCATACTGGCATCGGTTACTGTCCCCGCGCTCTCATACAGACTTGCATACGATGCCGCAAAGCTTCCCAGCTTCATGGGAAGCGTCTTGATTACCTCTCCGAAATACAGGCCGGACTGCCTGGTCTCGTTCCAATACCATACAAAAGAGAACAGCATGCTCAGTACGATTCCCGGTCTTGCAATCGGAATCGCGATCTTATAAAACACCTTATACTTTCCTGCTCCGTCCAATTCTGCCGCCTCATCCAGAGAAATCGGATAGTTACTGAAGATCTGTTGGAACACCAGGATGAACACGGCGGATTTCAAGCCCTGTCCCGTAACTGCACTCAGCCATACCGGCAGAGGGCTGTCCAGTAATTTATAAGAATTGAACATCACATAGCGCGGGATCAAAAGTGTCTCTGTCGGCAATACAAAGGTCGCCAGTATCAGGATCAGGATCACTCCCTTAAATCTCACCTGAAAACGGGCGAGCCCATATCCTGTAACGGCTGCTACCGCTGTCTGCAGCACGGCTGCGATCAATGAAATATAGAGAGAATTCCAAAAACTTTTACCGAAATCCAGCGTCTCGAAAGCTTTTCTGTAATTTTCAAAATAAAGCGTTGACGGTATCCAGCTCACAGCAGGATTCATAAGATCCTCCGGCGACATAAAGCTGTTGATAAACATATACAGGAAGGGATATAAGAATACAAAGCTGATACAGATCAGCAGTGCGTACATCAGGATTTTCCGAAATATCCCCATCCCTTTATTGATAAAAAAATGCCGTTTCATACCTTACCGCTCCTTTCTTTGAAAGAATTTCAAGACTCCGAATATCAATAACAGGATCAGGATGATCGTGCCCGTGTAAATCCATGCCATTGCAGAGGAATAACTGTAATATCCAAGCTTGTGATCGAACATCTTGTTCGCAATATACGTATTGACTGCATTGGTCGAATCATTTGCCAGTTCAATGACCGTATACAAAGCACACACCAAAAGCGTTGGCATGGTATAAGGAAGCGTGATCTTCCAGAACATTTCCCACTTGGAAGCCCCGTCAATCGAAGCAGCCTCATAAAGCTCCGGGCTGATTCTCTGAATCGCCACCAACAGAATCAGTATCTGTACGCCGGAATACCAAAGTACCGTTACCATATTCTGCATAACAAACATACACGGAGAACGGAACACATTCGGCAGCGCCTCAATGAAGGCAAACAGCGCCGGCGATGCCTCCGAAAAGTCTACGCTGTATTTTCCAAGCAGGCCAGAAATAACCGGCCCGCTCATGATCACAACAGGCATAAAGAAAATCGCCCGGAATATGGTCCGTCCTCTGTATTTTCTCTTCAGCAGCATAGCCAAAAGGAGGGCAATGATTACAATGATCGGCGTCGCGTAGCAAATAAATGCCAGCGATTCCAGCAGCTTTGGCGTAAATTGTGAGTCACCCTGGAACGCATATTTAAAAAACCGCAGCCCGGTAAATTTGTACTGAATCCCGTGCAGTCCCATCTGCAGCTCTGACAAGCTGATAACACCCGATAAGATCACCGGGTATAAGGTAAATACCAGGAACCCCACGATCCAGATACTCAGGAAGGAATATCCTATGAGAGCCGTTCTTCTTTTCTTTGTCATTTTAAACATCTTCTTAGACCCCATCACATAGCCTCCTCTGCCACATAACCGCCGGCCGGTACCGTCACTCCATCCTCTGTCACGTAATCTTCCTCATTATAATTCACATAAATCTTCAGATTGTTGTCATAACAGCTACAATATACGCCGTCGCTTACTACAAAATGGTCTGTCATTGCCGCGCCCTTCACCCTGGAAAGCGCATCGTTGGTTTTCCCGTATACCTCCACGATCCGGGCTTCCCAATCTTCATAGTTCAGGGAGAAATAATTTTCCAATGGCGTATCGCTGATGGTGAAATTCTCTGCTCCCATTACCATAAAGGACGGATAGGCACCGTATTCGATCATTTTCAGAATGCTTGCATTTGAATAAAATCCAAGGTTTGAATACGGAGCGTAGTAATCGACGGAACCGCGAAGCACCATCTGCAGGAACGGAACGTTGTCTGTTTCATATACGTACTGACTGTTAGAAACCGGTATGTCCGTTATCTTATCCGCATATTTCAAAAGATACAGATTCGTTGCGTCAAAGAGCAGTCCCTGCTTTGCCGACTCCACCGTGTCGATCATGTTCTTCTGAACCTCATCTCTTGTGACCTCATGGCGGATTGCATAATCCGCATACAGATATTTTGCCGCATCCTCCAGCAGAAGATCAAACCCTTCCAGCTCCTCAAAGGCCTTATTCATATACTCCAGAGTTTTTGCATGGTGCAGGTAATAGGTCTTCTGGTACATGAGGCTCTTATTGGGGATGGTCGTCACAAGGGAATTCAATGTCGCATTCAATGCCGCATCCCGATTCACATTGATCTGATCCTCATTCGCCGTCATCACATTCAGAATAAGTGCCAGACTGCCGCCCTGTCCCTCAAGTCTTTCGCGCAAGGCCTGTATTTCCTTTTTTGTTCCTACCTGTTTTTCGAATTTCGTACTTCCATAGGACGCGCCGTGATAGCCGCCCTGATTCCACCCGGAAAGAGTCATCGCTATATTGGAAATCCCATTTTCCTGCAGGCGGTTCAAAATAGTTTCTGCCTGTTCTGCATCGGTAAGCTTTGCAAGTCCGTTTTTCAAAAATCCTTCCTTAACCTCCGAGCCTGCCACATGAAGCAGCAAAGAGACATCTCCGTCTTCTTTCCTCTCATTCTGTGGAAGACGGCTGCTTTCCTGCAGCTTTTCTCTGTAAACCTGTGCCATTCCCGAATAGTCTGCCTCTTCTCCTGTCAGGAATGTAAAGGTGAGTACCGGATTTACCGTATTTATTTCCTCCTGGGGCTGTGCAACCACCTTACTGCTGGACACACGCTTGTTATATTCACTGCGGTAAACAAATTCCGCATACGCTCTGTGGAACTTAACCGTCTGATTCTCTGCTCCGGCCGGAATCGCATTGATAACCGTATAAATTTCACCGGAATCCACGGTGGCAAGAAACGCATTCTGATTTTCTCCATGCACCATTCCCCAGAGCGGAAGCGACAACTGGTTTTCCTCCGTAGCATAATCATCCGTGCGATTTCCGTTGAGCTTTCCCGCCACGTTATCCTTATCAATCGACAGATCGGATCCATACACCTTCCTGCTGTATCCAGAATGATATGCCTTTGCCTTCTGGAAACGGATCAGGGCACCGGAGCCATCCGGTATCAGTATATACCCCGGAACCGTGTCCTCATATACACTTCCCAGAAAACTCATAAAGCTCAATTTTGCAAGCTTGCTCTTTCCCGTCTCCTTCAGGCTCTCATCCTCGGCTGCAAAGCGAAAGCTGTCTTCACTTAAGGTTCCTGTAAAGGCAAATGAAATTCCAAGCTTTTTGGCAGAAACTTCGCAGGAAAATTCTTCTGCGTTCCATGTAAAATCTGCTTTGAAGGTACTGTCTGACAACGCACAGCTTTGTTCCTTTCCATCCAGATCAAAATATGAGATATAAAGCATGGAAGTTGATCTTGCCGTCCACTTCTTATTCAGATTATATTCTTCCTTGTCGTCGGCACATCCCCAGATGTAGCCGCTTCTGAGATCCACAATTCGAAGGGCCTGCTGCTCCTCGCTGTACCAGACGGAAAGCGTTCCGTTATTCATTTTTTCTTCAAATCCGGTCGTTGTAAGAAGATTCACCGCTTCTTCCGCCTCTATATACTGGGTGTGCCGATTTGTCTGCACCTCATATTTTCCGGTATCTGACGTGCCATAGGATGGCGTATCCTTTTTCTGGCCTGCCGTACTGACTAACACGCCCAGAGTGGCACAGATAACAACTGCAGCAGCAGGGATGAGCAGCTTTTTCCATCTCTTTCCTTTATACATGATACGTCACCTCACTTATAATATCCTGAATGAAGATCACAACCTGCTGTCCGATCAGGTATAAGATCACGCTCACGACCACTGCCATAATCATAAAGAAGAGCGTCAGGAGAATGATCTTTACCGTTTCTTTCACGGTATAATTATGTATTTCCCGTACAGAGATACAGATCAGCACCGCGGACCAGGCAACAGCAATCGCCCAGAAATAATGCACGATCACCGCCTCATTTAAGGTCAGTACATAGGTTGACGCGATAACAATCGGTCCGATCACTACGTATGGAACCAGCGAATATGCTGTCGCGACATATACACTGCGCCAGCTTCCTTCTCCTTCATTAATGGCACTGACCATATAATTGCCAACAACCCATAATAACGCCGGAACAAGAAACACAACGGATGTAGTCAGCAGCGCCGTCCCCTTTGTATCCACCAGACGGAAGGAAAAGCTTCTTCCGAACATATCCACCAGATAAATGACAAAAGCAAGTATAAATATAACCGTTGCAGACAGGACTGAACCGTGATTCTTTTTCTTCAGATCATAAAGTTCGTCAATCGGATGCCGCAGCATATTCTTCATATAGAACCATTGACGCTTCAGATTCACGATCATACGGTTTTGGATGGGCTTTGGCTTCTTGACAACTCCCTTTTTCAGGAGCAGCTTGTAAACAAATCCCAACACAAACAGCAGTATGCCGATCAGAAGAAGCAGTGTCAGGTTATTCTGAAACCAGTTATTCCGAATCTCCCACATACATTCCGAATACGAAGCTTTATCTCCGATAATCTCAAACTCTTCTGCCGCCTCCCGGAAACGCTGCTGCTGATATAATACCTTACCGTAACCCTGATGTGCAATATAAGACATCCCGTTCAGGCTTAACAATTCCAGCCATGTTTCTTCACTCTCCGCATACGAGCCCTGATTTAACTTGTAGAGAGCTTCATGTGTGGCGTTTGCAAAATCGGTAGGGAAAAACATCTGAAAATACTTTCCTTCCCGATCCAAGACATATAAATTCCCTGCCTGATCTGTATCGATGGCTGTGGCATTCGAGAAATGTCCGCTTCTTTCCGTTGTCGTCAGACCGCCAAAGGAGAATATCACATTTCCCGTATCGTTATATTCATAGATGATCCCTGTATTTGTAACAGCAAACGAAAGGCCGTCTCTGTAAGCCGCGATATCCGTAAAGTTTGGCTCTCCTTCAATCAGACCGTTTGAGAGGATATTCGTTCCTGCCATGTTATGATACTTCACGGCATTGTCCGACTGTACGGCTGTCGTCCATACCGAATTTGCTTCCAACCGGGTGATACTGTAGATCAGGTCCCTCTCTGAGATATCAATATTGGAAAGCGCATTCGGAATACGGTTCAATAACTGCTCCATCTGCTGTTCATTAAATACCAGCTCTTTGATTCTGTCAGAAAACGTCATGGTGGTTGCGTTTGCCGCAAAATAACCCTGGAATACACCGTTTCTGTCAAACTGCATCAGGCCTTCATAAGCGCCCTCGCCGCATACAAAGATGATTCCCTGGCTGGACACCGCAACTGCGCTTGGAAGATACTGGCTCTGATCCGAGAACAGATAACTGTCCGGGCGGCCAAGCTCCATTAAGATCTCTCCCGAATGCGACAGCTTAAATACCTTCTGCGCACCCTTATCCGCAACAAAGATGGCTTCCTCATTCACAAAAAGTCCCATCGGATTCTTCAAAAACTCCTCACCCATGGTATCCGTGCTGCCTTCCGCCATATCGTATACCACAATGCGCCCTCCGCTGACAGAACCGTCCTCTGCAAGAACAGCATCTGCAATATACGCTTTGTTCTGGTAGATAAAGATATCTTCCGGCGCGTTTAGACTACCGTCATTGAGGTAGATCTTACCCGGCATATATGCATCCTGTGTACGGACCCACTCCTTATCTACCGACTGTGTATAAGTATAAGAAGAACTTTCTGAGGCCACCGCCACAGACGGCACCAGCATCACCGCAAGCAGTATTGCCGCTAAAATGGTATTTATTCTTTTCACGCTGCTCCTCCTTACTTAATTCCCGAATGCGCCATAGAATTCATAACTCTGGACTGCATGATGGCAAACAGAATCAGACTTGGCACCAACATGATAAGCGTTGCCGCCGCCGACACGCCTGCTCCCGCCACCACATTTCCTGTTGCGTTACTCAGGGTCGAAACATAAAAAGCAAAATTCTTCAAAGAATCGTTGTTAATATAATAGGATGACGCCTCTGTCGCATTCCACGCAGATGAGAACGATAATATCGCCACGGTTGCAAGCGGGGACTTTATGAGGGGCATAACGATCCTTCTCATAATGGTAATATCACCTGCTCCGTCGATCACTGCCGCCTCGATCAGGGAATCCGGCAACTGATCCATAAACTGCTTTACCAGAAACACGCTGGTGGGAACTGCCAGATGCGGCAGGATATTCGCCAGGAAATTATCGGTAAGTCCGGTATAGACCATGACAAAATATCTCGGTATCTGCACTGCCACCGGTACAAACATAAGCGCCATCTGATTGATCTTAAACAGCGCTCTCTTTGTCTTGAATTTCTTCTTGGACAATACATATCCTGCACATGCTGCGATATAGATCGTGGATACCACAGTAATTACCGTATACAGAATACTGTTAAATAAATACCGGCTCATGGGAATATTGGTCTGGCTCGTCAAAGAAAACAAGTCCACAAAATTCTGCAAGGTGGGATTCTTCACATACAGTCTGGGCGGATATGCAAACAATTCATCCACCGGTTTAAACGCATTCATGACAACAAAGATGATGGGAAGCATCATCACAACACAAATCGGCACCATATACGCCAGAATCTTTATCTGGCTGCGGTCAAAATGATTCGGAGTTACACCCTTTGCCCGAAGTCTGTTTTTTATCTTCTTTTTTCTCTTGAACATAAGGATCTGCCCTCCTAATCTTTCTCTGCAAACAATTTATTCGCGACCGTAGACATTAAATAGATCATCAGCAACAGCACAACCGAAACGGCTGCCGCATACCCCATCTCATTTCGGATAAATCCAAAGTCCTCGATATGCGTTCCGATCAACTGTCCGGCATAATTCGGCGTCGGATTTGAACCGGACAGCGCCACGCCCACACCGCTGGTGGTAAACGTATTTACAATCGCCATAACCGCGCCGAATAACATCTGCGGCTTGATGGATGGAATCGTCACGTAAAAAATCTCCTGGAATCGGTTCTTGATACCATCCATATATGCAGCCTCGTAGATTTCTTTATCAACGTTGGTGATACCGGAGAGAATGGACAAAAAGCCAACCCCCATGCTGCTCCAGAGCGCTACTATGATCATGACGACCATCAGATAATTCGATGACTGAAGCCACTTGATGGGTTCCGCTATCACGCCCAACTGCATCAACCAGTAGTTCAGATATCCGGTTTCGCTTCCGTCAAAAATGACCTTCCAGATGTTTGCGATCAAAACGCCTCCTGTCAGCGACGGCGAATAAATAATAACCGCCATAACTGTCCGAACGCCATGGGTAAGCTGCGACAAAGACCATGCCAGGAAGAAGGAGAGAATATAACCTCCGACTCCCACAAACAGCGCATATGTAATGGTATTAGGCACCACATATTTTAAGAAAGTGGAGTCTGTCGTAAACAGGTCGATATAATTCTGCAGTCCTACCAGCTTCGGCGGCTGAATCGTATTGAAATAAGTAAAGGAAAGCACGATCGCCGCTACAACCGGGATAATGATAAACACGGTAAACACAATTCCATACGGTGTGAGAAGCGTCCACGGAGGAAGAGAACGTTTTCGCTTTTCCACGGCTTTTGACTGCCTCATCATTCATCTCCCCCTTTCTTCTGCTCTTCTAATTTTGCTTCTAAATCCTTCATGACCTCGATGGGATAATCTTTTATCAGATTCCCTTCTCTGTCCACATAGCCGAATTCCTTCAGTTTTCTTTGAATCTCCCGGTCTGCCACCAGTTTGGATGCATCCAGCGCTTCGATTAATGTGCTCCCGTTGACCGTCGCATTGGTGAACGCATTGCTGATCTCACGCTCTACGATATAGCTTGCGGGATGCTGTACATTCTCTTTCTGGTTTTCCCACGCTGTTTTTATGACTTCCTTATGCTCGTCCGAATAAGAGCTTCGTTCAAAAGCCGTCAGGTTTGCTGTATTCCATCGGTATTCTGTTCCATAGGAAAGCTCCATAATCGATGCGAACTCCTCCTGTGTATCCGCTGACAGCCACCATTTCAGGAATCTCCATGCCTCCTTAGGCATGTCCGTATTGTCAAAAATCATACAGGTTGTGGATGAAGCGTTCATGTCTCTGGCAACCCTTCCATCCTCCTGCATAACACCGGGAGCCGGAGCGATATCCCACAGACCGGCCAGCTCCGGGGCCGCTTCCGTGAGCTGCACGTAAGTCGATACACCACCGATTCCCAGCGGAGTATCGCCGGAGCGGAAAGAATTATAAAAGCTTGCAACATATTCCTCCACCGCATAAACCTTAAATAAGTCCGTCAGCTCATTCATACCCAGGATCGTATTTTCCTGCATAATACCGATCCCGGCTCCGTTCTCCGTATACAACGAACCGCCGTTCTGATATATGTACGGGGTCGTCGTTCCGAGAGATTTAAAACCGATCAGATTTGCAATCGGCAGACTGATATTCTTGTTATAACGCAGTAATGTGGGCATGATCTCTTTCACGTCATCCCAGGTATCCGGCACCTTTATGTCCAAGGTGTCTAAAATGTCCTTCCGGTAGAACAGGACATGATAATCCTGTGTCTCCACGGCTCCATAGACACCGCCGTCATATGCACATGGCACCAGCGCTCCCAGATTGTATTCCGAATTGTAGAACGACAGGAAATCATCATATTCTGTCAGATCCTTTGCTGCGCCCCGGATGGCAAACTTGTACGGTGTATTCGTGCCCGCACCCAGCACAACATCTGGATTTGTCCCTGCCGCAGCCGCCAGCGTCAGCTTCTGTTCACTGGGCATAATGGAGATATCGACTTTTACACCCTCTAATTCCTCCGCCGAATCTGCCATGCTCTGCAACACCTGCACATAGACAGAGGAACGGGACATCCATACCGTCAGGGTATCGTCACTCCCCGATGAGCCGTTGGTGCTTTCTACCGCTTCCGGATTCAGCGAATACAGAAACTTACGCACGGAATTGGCAACACGCACGGCCACAGATGATCTTTCTTTCACAAATGCGGTATCCGCCGCCTTAATATACAGTTCATCCACTCCGAGATCCAACCCCGTCATATTATTGATAACCGTGTTGATATGCTTCACTGCCGAATTATCTCCGGTATTAAATAAATCCAGATTGTTCGGAATGGTTCTGGGCTTTGTCAAAAGCTTTTCCAGAACCTGAACCGCATACAGCAGACTGTCTGCATAGGTTGGTTTTTCCCCCTCTATGGCCTCCAGACGATCGTAACATGCTTCCAGCTTCTCTATATATCCCGTCATATCGTCCACTGCATTGGGAAGATAGGATGCCAAATCCCATGTACGGTTCTTGTCTTTCACCCCTGCCGTAATCTTGGTAATATCCATCCCCAGTGCATTCATGTCTATAACCAGCGCTTTTAACTCATCATAGATCTCCCGGATTTCTCCCATCTCCGCTTTTAATGCAATCGTATGTCTGCCTGCTGTCAGATAAACCTGATATGCGTTCCCTTCCTCATCCGAAAGGAACATCGTGTTATATACCAGATTCCGTGTCTGTTCAAACGCAACCTCGTCAAATTCCTGAAACGGAACTGCACCGTCTATCTCTACTGCCCGGTATACCTTTTTATTTACCGCGGAATTCTGGCAGAAGGAAAGACCGATCTCATACCAGCCGTCCTTCTCCACTTCAAACTCCCACATCACCTTCTGTCCCGCGCCGTCAAAGGAACTTCCGTCCAGTGAATTCACCATACGGTAGTATGTGTTATACGGGGTCAGTGATGCCTTATTTGTATTGGTGCTGCGGATATGGGCGTCTGATTTAATGGAATAGTCTTCTCCCTGTACCGTTACCACACCGCCGGCTTCCCCTGTACGAGCCTCCGATTTCCGATATTCTTCATAAGACAACTTTTCCGGTTCTTGGTAAAGCCAGATTTCTTCCACGTTCACCCGCTGGGACATATTGGTGATCACTATGTTGCCGCCCGCCGCAGAGAGCTCAATATCCTCCATATTGATGTCTGCATTATCCTGTAACGGTGAAAATACGCTCTGTGTATGTATGATCTGCTTATTTGCGCGCTCATTCCCATAGCGGTCTGTGGCATACCTTGCTTCCCCTGTTTCATCCTTCCAGATAAAGGGAAGATATGCCGTATAAGTAACATCCTGATATCCCAGCGAAAACAACACATCTGACGTCTCCGCATTTTCATCTGCAAGATAACGCAACCCGATCTTATAGCTGCCGGTCAACGTTTGCGGAACTTCAACGACCAGTACGTCATCTTTTTCAAAAGGAAAGGTTCCCGTTACCTCCTGACCATTCAGGCGAAGCGATTCCATACATTCTCCGCTGTTATACACGGAGCGAGCTGTCCAGTTATCTGCTGACAGTTCCGTCATATATTCTCTTTCTACTCTGTCCTTATTGGCAGACGGAGCAGCTACTGTTGTTATACCCAGTAGCAAAATTGCCGCCAGTCCTGCGGCAATTCCTGCTTTGCTCCATTTTACTCCATGCATTTTCTTCATATCAATTCCTCTATGATACTGTATAAGCTTAATGTGACTGAGCAAAATCGTTTTCAAACTTCGTCAATGCCTCTTCAAACGTGGACCAGTAACTCGCCAGCTCCGCATTTGCCTTAGACTCTGCCTCCTTCATCTTAGAAGAGAAATCATCTCTTCCTGTCATAGACTCGAAAGCAAGCTTTCCTATATCTCCCCAGACAAGCGTCTCTATTCCCGGTACCGTTTTCTCGGGATCATTAATATATCCCGTATCCAGATGTTCAAAGATATAGAGAATCTGGTCTGTTACATACGGTAAAGATTCAAATTTCTCAATTACTTCCTTGTCGGTTGTAACCGGAATGTAATATGCATAGTTCATGTCGCTTGTAATATGGTCTTCATCATAGGTTGTAAGACGTGCCAGATTACCTTCTTTGCTGTATGTAACGAATTTCAGGAATGCCCAGGCCGCCTCTGTATTTTCCTGTGCAACGCTTGTCGTCATCCAACAGTAATCCACATGAATCGGCACGCGTCCCGGTGTTGTCTGGGGAACCGGATAAAATTCACAGCTAAAATCCATATCCTTGTAGGTTGCGTAATCCCACGTTCCTGCAAAGGCAGATGCTACCTTTCCGGTCTTGAATGCCGCATTCGAACCGGACACATTTCCAAATCTCTTCACATATTCACTTGTCCCTCCGGAGGATGAACCATAACAGGAATATACTTCCACACCGTTCAGCTTCTGAAGCTCCAGAAAATAGTTTACATAAGTACGCACTGCTTCCAGGTTAAATGTCTTTGTCTCGTAGCTGTAACCGCCAACCGTGTATCCTTCTGTCATAGCGCCCGGAATCCAGTTGTACATCTTGCTCATATCTTCCACACCGGAATAAGTCGTATTGGTGCAGGCCTTGATAAATTCTGTAAAATCATTCCAGTTCCAGTCGTACTCCGGGAGATCTACATTCATCTCTTCCACCAGATCTTCATTCACCATCAGCACATTACTGTGAATGGTCTGCGGAAGCGCATACACATTGCCATTGTAAGTAAAGTTATCGCGAATATTCTGTGGAACCTTCTCCCAGTCTTCATCGTTCTCTACAAATGAAGTGAGGGGATACATCCATCCATTCTGGATATAGGTAGGCAGGGAACCTGCATCGTCAAATAAGACATCCGGCAATGCCTTCTCGGCCATACTCTGCGAAGTCAGATACTCCACCGCATCATCTTTGGATGTCTCAAAGAGGATCGGCTTGATCTCTACATTCGGATACTGTTTCTTAAATGCCTCACAGATCGCCTCAAAATCTGAGTTTCTGTATGAGTTGATACCCACTGTCACCGTTCCCTTGATGTCTGTATTCACCGCTTCTGATGTATTCGGATCATTCTTATCATCGGGACCTTCTTTTTGTGTTCCACACCCTGTCAGCATTCCGAGAATCATTGTTAATGCCAGAGCCCATGCTAAAAACCGTTTCATATTATTTGTTCTCCTTTTCTGCGTTTTTTCTTTTTGATTTTTTGACTATAATCAGCGCTGCCGCACCACATCCCAGCAGGATGGCTGCCGCAACGGCGCCTGTTACAAACCACACCGCAACCGGAACCCTTGTTTCTTCCTCAACCCTTGTATCTGTATCCGTACTTACCTCCGTGCTTACGTTCACTGCAAGGTCAGAAGCCTGCTCCACAGCATCTCCATACGCTTCCACTTCCACAAGCTGCGCTCCGGTTTTGGAAAGGATGTCGAAATCCACAAGCCGGATATAACGATACGTAGCATCCAGTTCCGTCAGAACCGTATCCGTTCCGCCGCCACCCTTCTTCTTCTCATATACGGTAGTCCATTTTGCATCCTCATCCGCTGAATCAGACACCTGAAGGGTATAGCTGCGGGCATAATCGCCGCCCCATTTCACAAGTATCCTGTTCAGCTTATAAGAATCCTTCAGATCGATCACAATCCCGGTATTCTTCCCTTCTGTGACAGTAAGATAGGTCGCATAGTCGCCGTCGGTAATGCTCTGTGCCTTCTCGGCATTTTTCTCACTTAATCCGGTTGTCGTAACCTCAGCCTTCAGCGCTACATTCTTAAACCGTTCTCCGGTTCCTGAATACTCCAGGGTTGTCCATGTTCCGTCTGTCACGATGATCGTAGAATTATTTTCGATATCCCTGTAATATCCCACCTCGGCGGAAGCAGAGGTTGGACGAACAGACAGTTCACTCAGCTCTGTATTGCCGACCTTTACTCTGTTTGCAGCAACACCCATAGCCACAATGATCTTTTTTCCATATGCTCCATCTGCTGTTACGCTGTACGTATTGTCACCTAACGCGTCACAGGTGTATACCTGTGTCGTCGTCTCATCTGTATAGATGGTATTTGATTTCTTCTTCACAGCCGGAGCTGTCATCAGTACCTCTGCATTTGTCCCGTCTGTATTGACATCACCGATACGGAGCGTTGAACCGAGTGTCATCGGAACCGCGGAGCCTGCCTCCATATAGACCGGAATCGTGTTCAGACTGGCATCTACCGCCTGCTGTGTATCACCCGCATACGTCGTTCCATCCCAGATATTCACCCATCTTCCTTCCGGGAACTGAACTACCAGCGAGGATACACCGCTTTCCGCCACCGGGCAGACAAGCAGACTGTCGCAGAACAAATACTGGGAATTATTCGCTGCCAGCTTCTTCTGCTCCGGATATGCCACAACCATTGCCTGCGTCATTGGATGATTCTCTACACTCGCCTTAATGACGCCGGAATTCACCAGATCCACGATCGCCTCTCTTGTGTAGTAATAATTCTGAAACAGCTCCACGGAAGAATCACTGTAATCCCACGGATTACGGAAACTGGTCTGCCCGTGAGCACGCATCAACGGTGAAAACGTAGCGAGCTGCACCCAGCGGGCATATAGCTCCGGATCGTTTTTCTTCGCATCGTCTGCATGTCCCAATGCGCCAATATCACTTCCCCATACATTGTATCCGGCTGTCGCGCTGGACAGCAGAGAGGATACTACCTGTGAAAGGCCCAGAAACGTACTTGTCTGATCCCCGGCAAACACTGCCCCGTAGCTTTGGGAGCCGGCACATCCCGCACGTACAATATTGACAAAGTTGCCTTCCCCATAATACTCCTGAAAGGTCTCATAAACAGCCTTTGCATAATAATACTGTGATAAATTATGCATCTCCGTTCCGTATTTATCAACGGACGGGTAATATGCCGTCTCCTGCATCGAATCATTAAAGTCCACCATCATACCGATAAGACCATCTTCCATATACGGTACCAGTCTTTCCTTCAGCCAGAGCTTGGTATTTTCATCCGCATAATCGACATATCGGTATCCGCCGCCATCATAGTAGGCTGACAATTTTGCATAATCCCATTTTACTAATTTTACTTGATTATTAAATACTCCTATTATTCTATATAGATTTTCTGTTGG
>CAKSAI010000028.1 GCA_934434905.1 uncultured Lachnospiraceae bacterium
GCATCAGGATATCCGTCCCATTGAGATAGGGATTCTGAATCTGATGCCATTAAAGGAGGATACGGAGCTGCAGCTTCTGCGGGCGCTGTCCAATACACCACTGCAGGTGGATGTGACCTTCCTCATGGTTTCGAATCATACGTCCAAGAACACGCCAACCAGCCACCTGAACAAATTCTACTACACCTTCGATCAGGTGAAGAACCGGAAGTTTGACGGACTCATCATAACAGGTGCTCCGGTGGAACAGATGGAATATGAAGAGGTTGATTACTGGAAGGAATTTGAGGAGATCTGTGAGTGGACCAAGACCAATGTAACCTCCACCATGCACCTCTGCTGGGGAGCCCAGGCCGGGCTGTATTACCACTACGGTATTCCCAAATACCCGCTGTCAGAGAAGATGTTCGGTCTTTTTAATCATCATGTGCTGAACCGGAAGGTTCCTCTGGTGCGTGGCTTTGACGATTATTTTCTGGCACCCCATTCCCGTCACACCGAGGTACGCCGGGAGGACATTGACAAGCACCCGGAGCTGACGGTGCTGGCAGAGTCCGATGAGGCGGGCGTCTTTCTGGTAATGGATACCGATGGCAAAAAAATATTCGTTATGGGACACCCGGAATACGACCGGGTGACACTGCACAACGAATATATGAGAGACAAGAACAAGGGACTTCCCATCAAGCTACCGAAGAATTACTATACGAACGACGACTGTACCATACGTCCCAATCTTCAGTGGCGCTCCCATGCGAATAATCTCTACACCAACTGGTTGAATTACTACGTATACCAGACTACGCCTTACGAATATACGAATATTGAAGAAATATCCGGGAAATAAGTTTACTCCATCATTTTCCGGAATTCCGCTTCGTCAATGATATTTGTTCCAAGCTCCTGCGCTTTGGTAAGCTTGCTTCCGGCATTCTCTCCGGCCAGAAGGTATGTGGTCTTCTTAGAGACAGAACCGGATACCTTGCCGCCGTTTGCTTCCACAAGCGCCTGAGCCTCCTTCCGATCCATCCCCGGCAGAGTTCCGGTGATCACGAAGGTCATCCCCTCAAATCGCCCGCCGGTCTGCTGTTCCCCGGCCTCCATATTGACACCGGCCATCACCAGGCGCTCGATGATCCGCTGGTTCTTTTCGTCATCGAAGTAATCACGTATACAGCCCGCACTGACCTGCCCGATATCATTCACTGCCGTCAGCTCCTCCAGCGAGGCTGCCATCAGCGCCTGAATATTGGGGAACTTCTTTAAGATAGACTTGGCTGCCGCCTTGCCGACATTGGGGATTCCAAACCCGGTAAGTAGCTGCCAGGCCTCGTTGCTCTTGGACTTCTCGATCACCGCAAGGAGCTTGTCGGTGTTCTTCTCCTTTCCAATGATTCCCTGCTCAATCAATTCATCCCGGTGCTCCTTCAATTCATAGATATCCGCAATATCCTTAAGGTAACCCAACCGGACCAGATCCTCAATGTAAACCGTTCCGAAGCCCTTGATATCCATGGCATCCCGTCCCACAAAATTGATGATATGCCGCTCCAGCTGCGCCGGACAGGAGGGGGACACGCACTTGATATCAGCCGTGTCCTTCTCCCGGACGGTCCTTGCACCGCAGACAGGGCAGAATTCCGGGATCTGAAAACGCACCGTACCTTCCGGCCGCTTCTCCTTCAAAACCTGCCGGATCTTGGGAATGATCTCTCCGGACTTATAGACCAGGATATGATCTCCAATGCCGATATCCAACTGATCGATAAAGTCCTGGTTGTGCAGGGTTGCCCTGGATACGCTGGTGCCGCACAGGCGCACCGGCTCAAAGATTGCGGTGGGCGTGATCCGCCCGGTTCTGCCTACGGATAATTCCACATCCAGCAGTGTGGTCTCCTTCTCCTCCGGCGGATACTTGTATGCGATGGCCCACCGGGGCACCTTGGAGGTAGCTCCCAACTGCCGCCGCTGATCGAACCGATTGATCTTCACCACAGCCCCGTCAATGTCGTAGGCCAGATTCCCCCGATTCTCCCCGATCTTACCTATGGCATCCCAGACCTCATCGGCCGTTCTGCAGACCTTATAATCGTCAATCACCTTCACATGATTCCGTTTCAGATATTCATACCCCTCCGTGTGCGTTGCGAACTCCGCTCCCCGCACTTCCTGAATATTAAATATAAACATGGACAGCTTCCGCTCCCTGGTGATCCTGCTGTCCAGTTGGCGCAGCGTTCCGGCCGCACAATTTCTGGGATTGGCAAAGACCTTCTTTCCCATCAGCTCCTGCATCTCATTGACCTTGTCGAAGGCCTCGTTGGTCATATAGACCTCCCCGCGGATCTCGATATACGGCACCGGATCCTCCATGTGCTTTACCACATCATCAATCACCCTGGCATTCTCCGTAACATCCTCGCCATACTCGATGCCGTTTCCTCTGGTCACAGCCAGCTTCAGTTCTCCCTCTTCGTAGCGAAGGCCCATGGAAAGTCCGTCGATCTTATACTCTACCACGAATTCCGGCTCCTCAAGCTGCTGCCTCATCTCCTCCACGAAATCGTAAACTTCCTCCTTGGAGAAAACATCCTGCAGGCTCAGCATCGGCACGTTGTGGCGTACCAACACCCCGGCTTCCCGCTTCGCGGTCCCCCCTACCTTCTGGGTGGGCGATTCCGCTGTCTTAAGCTCCGGAAACTCCTTCTCAATCGCCTTTAATTCCCGCATCATCATGTCGAACTCATAGTCCGAGATCTCCGGGGAATCCATATTGTAATAGCGGTCACTGTGATATTCGATGAGCTTTCGCAGTTCCTCTGCCCGCTCCTTGGCCTGATTTCTTTCCATCTCTGTCCTCCCTGTTCTTATATACACTCTCGCTTTTTGAAAAGCGAAGCATTTTCTTCAGCGTAACCAGTTCCCGCTCCGTGATCTTCCGATATGTACCGGGTGCCAGATCTCCCAGTGTGAGATTCATAATCCGAACACGGGTAAGGGTCACCACACGATAATCGAAATACTCACACATGCGGCGAATCTGGCGGTTCAATCCCTGGGTCAGCACTATCCGAAATGTCTTTTGCCCCAGTTTCTCCACCGGACAAGGCCGTGTCATGGTCTTTAATTCCTTTAAGGGAACGCCGCCCGCCATCCCACGCAGGAACTCCTCCGTCAGCGGTCGGTTCACCGTGACGATATATTCCTTCTCATGATAATTTCCGGCTCGCATGATCTTGTTCACCAGGTCTCCCTGATTCGTCATCAACAGAAGGCCGCCGGAGTCCTTGTCCAGACGGCCAACCGGATAGATCCGCTTGGGATAGTGGAGATAATCCACAATGTTATTCTTCTCCCGCTTCTCTGCGGTACAGACGATCCCCACCGGCTTATTCACCAGCAGAAGGATGGGTTCCTCCTCCTGCTGCACCTGCCTTCCGCAAAAAACAACCTGCTGCCCCGGCAGAACTCTGTCCCCCATCACCGCACATCGGCCATCGATGAAGACATTTCCCGCCTCCACCTGCCGATCTGCCTCACGCCTGGAGCACACGCCGGATTCACTTAGATATTTATTGATTCGAATTCCTTCGTTTTCCATATCTGTCCTCTACCTATACCATATCCACTGGGTTCTATTATTATACTACATCACAGATAGCTTTTCAATTTTTCAATATTTTTTTCTTCAAAATCCATAAGCTCGCCTGCAAGCTCATTGGCATAGCTGCCCACAAGCTTGTTATTATGCGTAGCCTTCATCAGATCTGTAATCCCACGCGCATTACCCCGGATCATCATATCCGCCACGTGAGCCGTGCTTGTGTTGAGCAGTGTACCGGTCTGTATAGAAGCCCACAGTATTGCACGCTCCAGGCCACTGCTGTCACGAAGCCCAAGCCCTTCAAGACGGAGTATCCGCTCCGCCTTGTGCTCCAGTTCCCGGTACCCATCGGCCTGTCGGCTGAGATTGTAGGCCAGTTCCTCGTCATACACCTTATTTAATACGGTATGAATGGCCTTCTGAGCCATCCGCGTATTTCTGCATGCAGTCTCCAAAACAGTCAATTCCTCGTTGGTGATCATAAAACTCCTTTCTCACGAAACGTCCATGCTTCCATGGACATCCCGAAATCCCCGAAGGGCATTTGATGTGAATGTCTTATGATTAGAGTGAATCTTTTCCTGAATTTTATACTTCGGGCACGCAATCTTTTTGAGCAACAAAAAACTGTCACCATCGCTTCCTTTTGGAAAATCAGTGACAGTTTTTATATTCGCAACACTTCGCCCGCTCAGTTCACATTCGTCGGCTTCTCTGTGCTCAGATATGCACTCATGATATAGGCTGTCCCACCGTTGTAGCTGACCTGGCTCCAGCCATTTGACATGATCCCGGTCCTTGTTAAGGACTGGCCCGCCACTCCGCCTGCGATCTTCTCCGCCGTCTCACTGGGATCCTTGCGGATATTGACATTTGCCGTCAGATAGACGGTTTCCGACACAGACTGCATACCCTGATTCTGATCTGACATTCCGGGATCCTCTGCAGGCTGCTGATCCTGTGGTTCATTCCCCGGATTATCTGTCGGCTGCTGATCCTGTGGTTCGTTCCCCGGATTGTCTGCCGCAGGCTGCCCGGCACCGTTATTCTGCTGATCCAGCCATTCGCTGATCGCATCCTGTATGGTGACGCCAACCAACTGCTTCAGATTCTCGTCTGCCGCCAGAGCCTCTCCATATCTTGTCTCCACATCATTACAGAGAGCCACCACATCGTCCTGTGCCTCATAATCTTCAATGAAGTCCTCTACCAGACTGTCAAGCTCCAGCTCCTTGTTCTGGAGATTAAACTGGCTGTAACGGTTATCAATACGGTATGTTCCGTCCTCATCCTTGTACACATAGAAGAAGTCCAGTCCGGGAGCTGCGGTGGTAATACCTGTAAAATGAACATCCATCACCACAGACACGGCATACTCACCCTCCAAAAGCCCCGGCTTCGTATAGCACTTGATATTCTCATAGGAGTCAATAAATTGGCTCATCAGTGCGATATAGCTCTTCTCCTGGTCGGAAATCGGCTCCGCATAGGTCTGAAGTGTATCCAGATCTCCCGCAATATACGCCGCATAATAGCTTCCGATCAATGTATCAATCTCCGGAATCGCCTCCGCAAAGAGCTCCATCTGCTTTACCGGTTCATTCACGCCCGTGGGGAATCCTCCCTGCTTATCTGCATCCTTTGCCACCACATCCGTGACTCCCAGCACAACCACCAGCGACACCGCTGCGGTTCCGGCTACAATATATCTGATATTCTTCCTGCAAAAATCCTTCACACTGCTCCAAGAAATCGTAATTTTATTCCACTCAATTCGCTTCATATTTCCGCCCCTGTCTGTTTCTTCCGTTTACTACCTATGATAATAGCACAGCTATCTGGATTCGTCCAGTATTATTATATTTCTATTTCACCGCTGAAGACCCGCCCCAGAATGTTCGCCGCACACCCGGCAGCCTCCAGCTCCTTGCTGCGGTATGACCGGAACACTTCGATTGACTGATAATTTCGAAGCACGATCTTCTGATTCAGTTCCTCCTTCATCCATTCCAGATGCTCATCGGTAAGAGAAGACCGCTCATCCCGCACGATCACTGCCTGGGGTATCAGAAGGTCGCATACCCCAAGCAGGGCTGCACACAGCATTCTCAACGACTCCCACACCGCTTCCTTACTGGTGAAATTCAAAAGATTTCCGATACAGCCGCGCCTTCCGCAGCCACACTCAGGGCCGTTATAGTCAACGGTGATATGCGCAAACTCACTGGAATTCCCTGTCATTCTGGTTAAGATCCTGCCATCCACCACGATTGAAATACCGATTCCGTCCGTAATACCGAGAAAGATAAAATTCTTGTAATTCCTCGCCAGACCGAAATACTTCTCCGCCCTCGCCGCACAATTATAATGGTAATCCAGATACACCGGCAGCCCGTAGCGTTCCTGTAATATCTGTACGATCGGGACATCCCTGATTCCAAAAAAATCCGGCGGATTTAAGATGATCCCCTTTTCGGAATTCACAGGTCCGATAGAACCCACACCGATTCCCAGCACTTCGTTTCCTTCCAGCATCTCTTCGATCAGCATAAACGCCTTTTCCAGAAGGATCTCTCTGTCACACTCGGTAAACCGCACGGTATTTGCACGGATCACATTTAACCGACAGTCACACAGTGCAGCGGAAACAAAGTTACGATGTATCATCAGTCCGATTATTTTCTTTGCCCCGGGGGACAAACGAAGAAGGGTCGATTTTCTGCCAAGCTTCTTTTCTTCATTCTTGACTGTCTCAACAACAATATCCTTTTCCAGAAATTCATTTACGATATTCGTGATCGCCATCTTTGTCAATCCGCACGTTTTTACCAGCTCCATTCGATATGCGCCGTCATTCGTAACTAATTCCTTGAAAACCTGTCCGCGGTTCTTAAGCCTTAACAGGTCGTTATTATAACTTATCACTTTTTCCATGTCTCTTCCCTGCCCTGTCGGTGATACTAAAACGTCTATACAAATTATACCGTTTTTTTCCAACTCTGTAAACACCATTTCTTGAAAGGCAGCAGAAACAGCTTCAGCCACCGTCTGCGCCGCAGACGATGGCTGAAGCCTTACCGCAAGAGCAGTGTCACGATCTCTTTCGCTCCCACATTTAGATTAACCTGATGATCATCGATGGATAACTCCTCTCTTCCGGTCTCCTTAAGATTGGTCTTCCATACCTTGCCTATGCGAAGCTTTCCAATACTTAGCCGCGCGTCAACTGCTTCCTCCTTTTGATTAAAGAAGCGCAGAATGTAACCCTCTCTGTCATGCGCCTTCTTAAAAGCCGTTACCAGAAGTCCCTGTCCATGCAACGTAAGATCCCTTCCCATGCGCTCCAGGCTGACATCTGCATAAGGAATATCCTGATAAAACAGCTCTGCAATCGCAGTATCCTGCACTGCCGGACGTCCGCCCAAGAATTTCCGCGTATCTACCGGTTCGCACTGTACCATCAACGGATTCTGGAATGCTTTTGCGGCATATGCCGCCTTTACCGCGAGTTCCGTCCCGCATTGCGGCAGGATCGCCATCTCGCACTTGATAACGCGAAGGCACTGATTCTCCGGGATCTTCCATGCCTCATCATCCGACTCCACACCAACACTGATGGCGCCTGTGCATCTTATGATCGGGAAGGCCAGCGTTCCCTGCTCCCTCTGCAGATTTTCATACCCATAAATTCCACGATTCAATACGGCAATCCCACGATTATCCCCAGTGATCGCCACCATACCGGAATTATGCTCCGTCTCATTGCAGATACGCGTGTCAATATCCCACTTATTACGCGAAATCAGGTCATACGGGGCGGTTGATGTTGCAATATCACTGTCTATGCCTGTGCGGATCAACGCACACATGCGATGATCCTTTGCACGGTTATCCAACGCGAAGCTGACATCCAGAGCTTTTGATCCCTTTTTTAATCCGATCATAAGCTCAAGCGGCATCGTCACCGTATCCCTGCTCCGCCTCTGCTCCTTTGTATCGTAGCAGGCCGGGATCGTGACATCATAATGCAAACGCACACTTCCGCTGAAGGCGCCCGACTCTGTAATTGTGATCTCCGGTGTGAAATCCGCAATATCCACCGGCACATCTCCCTTAAGGGATTTGAAAATATAAGCATTTCCGATATCTGCAGTATCCTGCACAGTCAGGAAATCTTTATAGCATTGACCGCTTTCCTTATGAAGAAGCTCCATCTCGCCGGATGGCAGAATGCGTACCTTCAAATGTTCATTCTCCAGGCAATGATCCTTCCCTTCCATCGATACGATCTCATCGCCGATCCTATGTTCCGATATCGCTTCGCCTGTCTGAATACGGTATACCGAATATCCGAATGCAGGCACATTCTCAGCCAGCATCCGAATCTTATAGCGTACTGTTTCCAGCTTACCGGGCAGGTTGATGGGAGAAAATACGGACTTCATCAATGTGTAATGCTCCAACACCTCAAAGGCTACCTCACGTCCATCCGGGGCTGTGATCCGAATGCCCGCCGGTTCATCTGCGGCAATAATATCGATCACCGCATCCACAACCTCCGTCCTGGCATACTCCAGCCCGTTAAATACAACAAGCTGATAATCCTCTTCCTTCAAGTCCTCTCTCACATGAGCCGCCAGTTGCCTCATCCCGCGTCTTAGCAGTTCCCCGGTCACTTCACCGATCGCTTCAAACCGATCTTCCATATGACGATGGACAGCATCGGTACTGCAGCCGCAGATACTGTCATGAGCATGATTGCGTACCAGCATCTTCCAGAGATAATCCATATGCCCCGCCGGGTATACTCCGTCCATTCCGTAAAGCTCCAGCAAGCTGTATAACGGCTCCAAACGGTTTTCCAGCGTATTCTGCAATTCAGAATTTTTTATCTTCAGATAAATACGGGAGGATGCCGTGTCCTTTAAGAGATTGTCATCCGTTCCCTGCATCAGTTCTCCTGTCTCTACCGGCATTTCTTCCTTCGGCTTCGCTTCCCGTACCAATTCCACATAATGCTCCAGACTGGTCTGATATATCTTCTCATCCTCTGTAAGCCGCTTCTGTACCTCAGTAAGGATCGGCAGCAGATCCGGCTGTGGTTCCAGGTGGTCAACACCGTTCATCAGAAGGAGGTATGGCGTCGTTGCGACGCCTTCAAACATCTCCCCAATACTCTTCGTCAAGCGGTATGCACGGTCTATATTTGCAGAAAAGCGCTGCGCATTGTTATACCAATAGGGCATGCAGACAGCAAGCACCTCCGACCCGTCCGGGCTCTTCCAGATAAACTCAGCCGGTTTGTGTTTTCTTAGGATCACACCGTCTTCATTTTCATAAAAACTGCTGTAGCCGCGGCCAAACACCAGATGATCGATATCGAATCCACGAAGGATCTGGGGAAGCTGTGAGATCAATCCAAATTGATCCGGTGTATATCCTGTCCTTCCACAGCCCCCCATCTCTTCTGCCTGCTTCATTCCGATCAGGAGATTGCGCACCGTAGCCTCACCGCTCGTCAGGAAGAAATCATTCTGCACATACCAGGGGCCTGCCAGAATTCTGCCTTCCCTGATATACTTACAGCATTTTTCCCTCATTTCCGGACGGACTTCCCAATAATCCTCGAACACAATGGTCTGCGCATCCATGTGAAAAACATAATCCGGATCCGTATCCAGTATCTCCAATAAGTGGTCAAACAGGTCGATCAACTGGATACGGAACTCCTCCTGTGTCCTATACCATTCCCGGTCCCAATGGGTATGCGAAATCACGCAATAATGTCTCATAAATATCTACCCTTTCACGCTACCAGCCAGCGCTGATACAAAATATTTTTGGCATTTACAGTAAACAATGATGATCGGAATCGACGTCATAAGCACACCTGCAAACATCTTCGTATACTGCATGGAGAACTCGTCTGTGAATCGAAGCAGCAATGCCATCGGAATCGTCCACAAGCGCTCATTGCGCAGCGTCAGCATCGGACTTAATGCACTGTTCCACGTGCCTGTGAAGGCCAGGATCCCGACGGTTATCAGAGACGGACGGATAACCGGCACGATCACCCGAAAGCAGATCTGCTTATCACTTGCCCCGTCGATCATAGCTGCCTCTTCCAGCTCCCTTGGGATCGTCCTTAGGAAGCCGCTGGTTAGAAACACCCCGGTGGTAATGCCAAACGCACCGCAGAAAATCTCTCCCCACAGGTTGTTATAAAGTCCCATATTGCGGCGCAGCATAAGTGCCGTAACACCGCCCACCGACGGAATGAACATCGCACTGAGTACCAGCATATACAACGCTGCGCCTATCTTTGTATCCCGGATACGGTTCAGGCAGTATGATACAATGATAACATTTAATATCAGGAGCGCGGTTGCGCCACACGTAATGATAACGCTGTTTTTTAATGCCAACAGAAGTCCTCCGTCCGTCCATGCCGACACAAAATTCGTGAGACGAAAGCTTTCCGGCAGTCCGATGGGATTCACAACACGTTCCTTTTCCGTCTTGAATGATGTAATAATTACAAAGTAAAACGGAATGATCAAAAGCAGGGCGTAGGCATAAACGATCAGATTACCGAATGCCTTCATCGGCTTAAAATGCATTTTCTTCTTCCTCATCTCGTCTCCTCCTATCCCAGAATTTTATTTTCCACTTTGTTCATCGCGACAAACTGGATCAGGCTTGCTATAGAAAGAAAGGCAAACATGACTACCGCCATGGCGGAAACTCCGCCGTAATCAATACTTCCCATTGTCTGCTTGTAGATCGCCGCCGCCCATGTGTCATAAGGCATACTGGCGGATCTGCTGCCGATCATGATAATATAATCCGCCGCCAGGGCTCCCGTTGTGATCGTCATAAGTGAAAGACGGAACAGTGTCGGGAGCAGCAGCGGAAAGGTGATTCTGGAAAATGTCTGCCAACTATTTGCACCATCGATGGTCGCCGCTTCACCCAGATCCCCTGAAATCGTGTTCAGCCCCGATGTGATAATGGTGATGGGATATCCGATATTTGCCCAGATATGAACAAATACGATCAGCAGAACAGCCTGCCATCTCACTGCAAGCAGATTTGTCCCCGGAAAACCATTCACACCGAAAAGCCCCAGAATATTGTTGATGATACCCAGGTTCGGGTCGTACATATAAGCCCATGTCATACTGATCATCGTAGATGAAAACACCATCGGTACGAAGAAGAAGGCCCGGAAAAATTTATTTTTCCTTGAGTTTTTCTGCAGTGCAAGCGACAGAATCAACGCCAGTATCGTCTGGATCAAGAACAGTCCGAATATGTAGATCATGGTGTTCCCGGCTTTCTTTATGGTCTCTTCCAGCCCCACTGTGAACATGAGGCGGAAGTTCTTAAGACCTACAAAGTACCTGCTCTTTCGGATCGGGCTCCAGTCATACAGCGACATGGGGATAACCGCTATGTTCGGATAGATGGCAAACAGAACATAGAAAAACAATATCGGTGCCATCGTTATAATATATTTCCATTTTTTTCTATATTTCTGTACTATCCTGCTCTTTTTCGTTCTTTTCGTCATCGAATTCTCCCAGCCTTAATCCTTAAAACTTGCAAGGTCATATTCTTCCAATTTAGACCTATAGAATTTCACCAATTCCTTCCAATCCTGGCCCTCCAATACAACGCCTTCCAGGATCTTCGCAAAACCGGTTGCCCAGTATTCGGAATTCTCCGGTTCTACAAGGGTTTTGATGGCATAACCATCCACATACCGATTGATCATATCCAGCGTATCCGATTCCACCGTCACACCCTCGATGGTACTCATCATCTCCGCCTGCGTACAATAATACTGTGCGATCTCGGGCGAAGCCAAATGCTCCACCCACAATTTTGCCGCGCCAAGGTTTGCGCTTGCCGCATTGATAACGGTTGTCTGCGCGCCCTCTGCCAATGTTGTCTTCGTATTTGCATAGGTTGGGAATGGGAAGAATCCCACATTCATATCCTCAAAATGATCACCTTCGCCAAACATATAGGATCCGCTGTACATGATCGCCGATTTCTCCTGCGCGAACAAGGAAATACCTGCCTCATAGGAGATTGCTTCCCATGCATTGTAGAAAACATCATTCTGTATATAGGTCGACAGTGTATCCAGTGCTTCCGGAACGCCCTTCACGGTAGAGATATCTGTTACAGAACCATCATCGATCCCTTGCCGAAGCGCATCATACCCCTCAGAGCCGAGACTGACAAGATATGCCGCATCGCCCATTGCACCTGCCCCGAAGGTTGTTCCTGCAACAACTGCTCCGCCATAGCCTGCCGCTTTCAGCTTGTTCACCACGCTGATAAATTCATCCGGCGTTGTGGGAACACTGACGCCTTCCTTTTCAAAAATATCTACATTATAGATAAATCCAAAGTAATTATACGCGTTCATATACCCGTAATTTTCTCCGGAAAGCGTCGTAATCTTCTTCGCCTCTTCCTTATAGTTCTTCATATAATCA
Organism: uncultured Lachnospiraceae bacterium; assembly: GCA_934434905.1. GTDB lineage: Bacteria > Bacillota > Clostridia > Lachnospirales > Lachnospiraceae > 14-2. The sequence goes on from CAKSAI010000028.1 coordinate 12,115, forward strand.
AAGTCGGTCTGCGGTGCGATCATGCCCTCCTCCGAGTAAACGATCAGCTTCTCGGTGGGATGCGAATCAAATACATCGGGTGCCACTCCGCTTGCAAGGTCTGCCTGCAGGTTTGAATAATAAGAATTCGCATCTGGCGTGATCTCGATCTGTACATCGATCCAGTCATACTTTTCCTCAAAGCGTCTCGCGATCTCTTCGTAGTAGTCCTTGTCATACTTTCTCCATGTCGCGACACGAAGCGTTACGTTTCCGCCCGAAGCATCCGCTCCCTTTGTCCAGTCCAGATCCAGGTTATCCTTCGGACTTTCCCTGTCTTCGTCCGGGGTAGTTCCGCATGCTGCAGAGCTAAGAACCATGGTCGCTGCCATCAGTAATGCAATGATTTTTTTCATCTTCACGTTTCTATCCTCCAATTACTTCCATTTCAGTGTCTATTGTTTCCGTGCACGGACATCATCTAACATCGTAACCAGACCTGTGGCGGAATCTCCTCCCACCTGCCAGATTCGAAGATAATTGAATGATGTCAGATCGATCGGCCCATAGGATGTGCCGTCCTGCGGCTGTGCAAGCGGTAAGGAGATCACATTCCAGCCATTCTGCAGGGTTGACTTATCCACAACCCACTGACAGGCCTCTCTGTTCCAGTTTCCATCGCTGCTGAGATTTACCACCAGCAGGCTGCCCATCCATTTTTCCAGATCATTGATATAGAACTTGAACTCAAAGTATCCGTTTGCACAGGCCGAAATATCTACCGGCTTTGCCAGCGTAAACTGGTACTGCACGGTTCCTCCCGAAGTATTTTTATATGCACCGGTTCCTTCCTGGAATTCTCCCTCAGCATTGGTCACCACAGCGCCTTCCAGTACATCCCTGCTGTTATCACAGCTCAGAACAGGTATCTCATTTTTCTCTTCCCCGGAAGACGTTCCCGTGCCGACTGCACAGATGTCATCCAGGATCAGTACAACATCCTGACTTGTCTCACTTGTATTGAGATACAGCCGGAAGAAGTTCACTTTCGCAAGATCGATCGCTCCGCCCTGCGGCGCTCCATCTGCAATATTTAATACAAGCTTATTCCATCCTTCCTTGAGATCACTAAGAAGGATATTCCAGGACAATTCGTTTACATCTGCATTTCCGCTGCTGCTGATCTCAACCGTCATATCGGTCGACGTAAACTGCGACTTATTTCCTACATACAGGTAGAACTGAAGTGTACCTGCCTGATGCTTCGAGATATCAACCGGGTTCGTCAGTACGATATGGTATCGGATCTGTCCGAATCCTGCATTCTTAAATGCACCGGTGCCTTCTGCGAACTCACCCGCTGCGGTTGCCAGGGTCACTCCGCTCTCACCGAAGATATTGGTGATATTCTCCGTACCGTCACAATTATGGATAACGGTCCGTTCCTCCTTCTCGCCATCATCCGGCTTGCCGTTCTCTGCACGCACATCATCGATCAGAATGGTTACATCTCCGGCCAGCTCTCCGTAAATCCTAAACCAGTTGATCCTGCTTAAGTCCACACCGCTTCCGATCACTTCTGCGCTCGCCAAATCCAGGTACAGTTCCTGCCAGCCCTCTTTCAGGCTGCCAAGCGCAAGATGCCACTGATATTCACTCACATCTTCGCGTCCTGCATCGCCGATTTCAACCACCGCTTCCCCTGCCAGCTTCGTTGCGTCGCTGATATACAGCCACATGTGAACGCCTTGTCCTTCGAAAGCAGAGATATCTGCCGGTTTTTTAAGTGCAGCCTGAAGCCAGATGATTCCCGATCCTACGCTCTTGATCGCTCCGCGTCCCTGCTTGTATTCGCCGTCCGTCTTGGTAATGCTGATGGCATTTCCACCCACAGTCATATTCTTTAAGCTGTCGCCGCTTATGATCATTCCTTCGATCACCGGTTCATCATCTTCGCCGTCATCATCTCCGCCATTATCAACGGTTTCCTGCGATGCATGTACATTATCTAAGATCACGGTCATGTTGCTTTCTGCATTTCCGCCGTGCTGGAAGATTCTGAAATAGCGCACGGTGCGGTAATCGAAATTACCTGTCATTTCAGCGTCTGCAAAGTTTAATTTTATTTCATTCCAGCCATTCTTAAGACCGGATACAAGCCACTGTACCTCATCGGCATCATCCGCACCGCTGCTGTTGAGCTCAACGCCCAGCCTTCCGTTCCACTTGGCTACATCATCGATATACAGCCAGAAGGCTAGACTTCCGTCCTTATATCCACTGACGTCTACCGGATTTGTCAGTATCGCCCGCAGTATTATCTGACCGTTGCCCACACTCTTATAGGCTCCAATTCCTTCCTTGTATTCGCCGTCTTCCACCGTAACGGTAATTGTGCCTTCACCAAATAAATTCTGCACATTATCGTAATCATCACAGGATAAGATCATACCCGGAATCTGCACTTTCTTATCTATATCCGTTGCACGCACATCATCCAGGATCGTCGTGATGGAACCGGTGCGTTCACCCCAGACACGGAAGAAGTTTATGGCCTTCAGATCCGGATTTCCTGTAATCATGGCGCTTTCAAAATCAAGATTCAGCTCATTAAAGCCGTTCTTTAATCCACCAACCATCCACTGATATTCATCTACATCCTCGATTCCGCCGCTTCCGATTTCAATCGTCACCGGTTCCTTTATCTTCGATACATCACTCACATACAGCCAGAGATGAACGCCTCCTCCCGCATATTTGGAGAGATCTACAAGATCCGTCGAGATGATCCGCCACCAGACAATATCCGATCCTACGCACTTATAAGCTCCGGTTCCTTCCTTGTATTCGCCGTCTGCGTTTGTCACGGAGAACTTATTCTCAAGCGTATCAATCTTAAATCCCTGTTCGGTGTCGCAGTTAAGGAACATTCCATCCGCCGGAACACGCGTCTGCGATCCCTGTGCCCGTACCGCATCCATGATAAGATACAGATCCTGATGGTAATCCAGTGCCCAGATCCGAATGAAATTGATATTCTTCATATCAACGCCATCCTCTGTCGGGATACCGGAATCTATCAATAGCTGTACTTCATTCCAGCCTGTCTTCAAGGTGGAACCGTCGATCACCCAGTGGAGCTCATTCTTATCCCATGTCCCACTGCTGGAAAGCTCCAGACAGATCGTTGCACCTGCCACATGGACAGCATCACTGATATAGATTGGGAATGTGATCTTTCCGCCGCTGTATTTTGTGAGATCAAAGGGTTCTATGTTGGCCCGGAACCAATAATTGTCATTCTGATTGATGTTCTGAATCAGTAATCCGGCTTTGCCTTCCTTGTGTTCCGCGGCTGCTGTAGATAATGTCATCGTACCCGCGGAGGAGATTCCCTTTAACGTATCAAAATCAAGAAGATACCCCGGCTTCGTGCTTGCTGTCTCCACATTGGATGCATTCACCGCAAGTGACATACCCGGTGTGTTCGTAGCATAGATCGCATCTACAATCCCGTCAAGTCCCACCTTGGCATTCAAGGTAAATATTCGGAAATAATTGAGTTTTGTCATGTCCGGCGTTCCGGTAAGAATCGCATCTTCAAATCCCAGATACAGATCATTCCACCCCGCATGCAGCGCCGACTCGGGAATGATCCAGTTAAATTCATCCACATCAAATTCCCCTGAGCTTGAGAGCTCCACATACAAAGGACCGGTCATGTACTTTGTATTCGAGAGGTAGACGGACATATGAACGCTTCCCTTCTCATATGCAGAGACATTGACATCCTCAAAGGTTGCTTCCGCTGTCGCTGTGGCAGTCATGCTTGATATCTCCAGAGCGCCCTTGCCCTGTACATATTTTCCTGCCTTTCTGGTAACAGTCGCATTGGTCAGTGTCTTAAAATAAGAAGCATCGTCGCAATCCGCGATCATCACGCCCACATCGTCAGGAGTACCCAGATCCTTTACCTCACTATGGTAGAATGTGAACCCCTTCTCTTCATCCGACTGGGCAGGCGCATTTTTCCCATTATCCGAATCCTTATCCCGCCACTGCCATACCGCCACACCGACGCCTACGGCCACCAGTACGATTGCAATCACGATCGCAATGATTACCGCTGTCTTTTTCTTGCCAGACTTCTTTTCCATATCCATTCACCCCTTTACTTGCTTTTTATCACAGTTTTTTCAGCAGCTTCCGAAATTGCAATACGATTATAAAGCGCTACATTTCCTGCTTCCAGTTCGTATGAATAGCCATTATAACGCATCACATTGATTCCGGTCAGGCTTCCGCCGTTTATAATGATCTGCGGTGCCGTATTTCCGATATTATCGTTTCCGATGTTGATCAGACGCGTATTCTCGGAATTAATGCTTTCAAATCCCGTTTTGCAGCCATATGCAAAGACACTGTAGATCAACTGGTCCGTTGCATCCTCTATCTTGATATAGGTACACTCCTTACGAAGAACCTTATCGAGCAGTTCCGTAAATAATTCTTCCGGCGTTACCCAGTTTACAAGGCCGGGAACTGTGTTTGTTCTCTGCATAACAGTTCCATTCTGAAGACAGCGGTTCATATTTCCGCCTTTTCCGCCAAGATAAAATGCATTTTTATAACAGGTTGTCATTACTCCTTCTATGTAATGATTATCACAATTTCTGAAATCAACACCGTAGGAGCTGGCAACGATCACAGAATTCACAATATAAACTCCGGCAGCCGTACCACGCACGGTATAGGTGGTGTTTATATCCTCGCTCTTAGAGCTGTTTTCAGGATAAATAATACGGATTCCATTGATCCCAGCATTCTCTCCCGCCAACGTGATAAACGCCTGATCATCCGGGCCGTTGGAAGGATCATCTCCATAATAGCAGGTAAATACCGTTCCCACGCTAAGTCCCATATGATCACGTGCCGCAACGGAGGAAGAACCGCGGAGTTCTACATTTGCAGGTACTGTGATCGGCGAAAGGAACCGATACGTCCCGCCCGGCACATAAACGACGCCGCCACCTTCTGCCGCCATCTCATCCAGCGCTTTCTGGAGTGCAGGCGTCCCATCTGTGAAGAGTCCGCTGGGAATATCCGCTATCAGAACACGGGCTGCCGGTTTTACATAGGTATCATCATAATCAATTCCACAGTCAGTAAGATCTGCTTCTTCCTCAATGAAATATGACTTATTCTTTACCTCCGTGACCTCACCAACCACTTTTACATCGGTCATCTTGATCTTACCATCTGAGTTATTTGCAATTCCGCCCTCCACATAGCTTCTGGCAAGTACCATACCCCAGCGGTCATCCAGATCATCGATCAGCATTCCCTGTGTGCAGTTTGTGATAGTCATATCGTACATGCAGCCTGCGAATGCGATTCTGGAACCTGCGGCTGTATGAACGCCCATCGCACATCCGTCAATGCGCACATCATTAAATTGTGTCCATTCAATATCGGTAATCTCGATACCAACTGCATATTCCTTCGTAAATGCGTCGATTCGACTTCCAAGCACCGCATTCATGCAGTCGGCAGAAGCTTCCTTCCAGTATTTATTGCTGATCGTCACATCCCGCACGGTACCCACATCGGATGAATTGTTCAGGCTGATACCCTTATACAGAAATGTTCCGCGAACCCCCTTCACCTGGAATTGCTCATGCGTATTGCCATACACCGTTCCAAGGCCGCGATATCCGTTGATGATCGTAACATTGTTTATGGTCGAGAGCATATAATTTGAGCCCGTTCCGTTTGTAAAAAACGTATATGGATACGGCATAACACAATCCAGTGTCTGAAGCGGATAGTAAACAGTGAGGCCGACCGCTCCGGCGGAACCACCCATCTTAAATGCCCCGGCGCTTTCCGAATCATCCGAATCCATCCATACGCTGATGATCGTGCCGTATTCACCGTCGAAATTCTCACTGTCCGGATCCTGCCAGTCACCGCGCAAGGTCACAAACGGCGGTATATAGATCGTGTCGGAAATCGCATAATTCCCCACCGGAAGGTAAACCGTACCTCCGCCTGAATTATGACAGTCATACAATGCTTCCTGGATACCTGCCGTACTGTCTGTCATCCCCGTGGGGTCAACCGCATAGCCAAGCTCGGTGGGAATGTAATCCGCAATCACTGCATCCTTCGTTTCATAAATCGTGTTTACCAACTGTGGATTGCCCTCCCCCGTGGCGGTACTTTCCAATGTCTTCCCTCTTGGATCGGTAAGTTCCTTATATTTCGGAACCTCTTCCTGTACCACGTCTTCATTTGGCCTTTCCACATCCTCATTCGGTTTTCCTGTCTTATCACAGGCTGCAAGACCGAATATCAGTGTGCTCATCACCAAGCACGCAATTACTTTTTTCATCTTTCGATGCCTCCTTTTTACCTTCTTGCTTTTATCTCTAATTTGGTGTCCTTCGCAATCCTTCCAAATTATCAATCAGAAACTCCATAACACGCTCTTCCAGAAAGATCTCACTCAGCTTATCATAGCCAAACATGCTTTCATATGCCTGCGCATCCGCGATCCCGTTTTCTTCTGCACGCTTTGCCAGACGATATTCGTATTCCTCCTGCGTTAAATTCAGCTTTTCCTCTTCTGCGATCAGTTGGACGGCATATTTCTTCTTTAATTGCTCTTTCGCCAATTCCTCTGTTGTCATTCCATGAATCTCTTCGATGAGCTCCGAAGCTGTCTTCCCCTCATAGTAGGCTGCGTAGCGATACTGTGTCTCAAGCTCCTTCACTAGGTCATTCAGTTCCTCTTCGGGATATTCCTCAACGGTACAGTTGTTAAGTAACGCCTCCCATACCTGTTCGCTGTCAGAAGGTTCTGCCCCTTCCAGCCCTTTATACAC
>CAKSAI010000029.1 GCA_934434905.1 uncultured Lachnospiraceae bacterium
TGGATTATGTAAACGATAGGCAAGTGAATCAGAGGACAGGATTATGGAAGATAGCAGAGAACGTCAGGAACGTGCAAGAAGCCGTCGGGCGAGAAGAAGAAGACAGAAAAGCCGTTATAAACAGAATCGGGCAGGTATGCTGTGCATTTCCGGTATCGTGCTGTTCCTTCTGGTAGCGATGTCCGTACAGATCCTTCGGCTTCACGAGACGAATGAAGAGTATAAAGCCCAGGAGCGTGAGCTTTCAGCTCAGCTTGAGAATGAGCAGGAGCGCCGGGAAGCGATCCAGGCCTATGAGGAGTATGTCACTACTCCGGAATACATCGAAGAGATTGCCAAGACGAAGCTTGGCCTTATCTATCCCAACGAGATTATTTTTAAAGAGAAATAGATTGTGGCTGCTGCGGCAGCCATTTTTTTAACACCTTAAAGGACTTCACCTGCCTTGATATCCTTCGAATACCCAATCCGGCACAGTTTTTGCCGAAAAGTTTTTGAAAACGCTCCCCCGGTTTGACAAACATTTCAGCGAATTCTTTCTATAATAGCCTCTGCCAGGCCGATAAGGAATCGGCGGAATGGGAGGATAAGAAGGAATGAATAAACAAAAATTAAAACAGGTGTTGCTGTGTGTATTGGCCATGGGAACGGCCAAGGTCTCTGTGGGGGGCTGCTACCTGCTGATTCCGGGAGTGTTCGGAACACTTCTGTTGACAGGGGTGAACCGGACGCTTCTATTGATCTTTATGCTCTTTGGCATGGTTCTGTTTCTGCCGGTGCAGGCTGTGGCAAAGTATGGAATGATCATTCTGGCAACTGCTGCAGTGGTACGGCTGGTGGAGTGGGCCCGTAAGCGCTGTCGTACATGGGTCGGAGCGATTATCTGTGCGGCTTCCTCGCTGGTAATGACGGTTTCCGGGGAACTCCTGGAGGTGCGCAGCCGGGGAAGTGTCTGGATCGGGGTGCTGGAAAGTGTCTTTGTGTTTACCTTTATTCTGGTGATGGCACCGCCGCTGCATGGGTTTCTGGAAGGGCGGGAATGGACAAAGAAGGAGAGGCAGAAGCGCGTAAAGCTTCCGGAGAATGGGGAAAGGCTTCACTCCTACGCAGAATCCTTCAGCGGCCTGTCACGGATGTTTTCCCAGATGAGCCGGCCCAAGAGCGGCTTTGAATGGGAAGAGATGGGACGGATGCAGCAGGAGATTACCGGCAAGATCTGCATTTCCTGCGATCAGTGTACCATCTGCTGGGAGCGGGAGAACAGCCCTATGTATGAGCTCTTCTACCGTCTGATTCACTCGGTGGAGAAGCTGGGAATGCCCGACAAGGAGGTAAACCGGGAGCTGGCCGGGTACTGTCCGTATTCACAGGCGGTGATCGAGGAGGCAGTGGGAGTGTTTGAGAAGGCGCGGCTGAACATGGCCTGGTACAACCGCCTGCTGGAAAACCGGGAGGTGATCGCCCAGCAGCTGGATGCCATGGCGGATATCATGGAGGACTGTGCGAAGGAGTATGTCGATGTGAGCCAGAGGGAGAATCGGCTTCTGGCCGCAGTGAAATTTCGCCTGAAGGAGCAGGGGATTCTGGTCTCGGAGATACATTTGTATGAGAAGCTTAACGGACGGCTCTCCCTGCAGGTGCGCCTTACCTCCCGCTGGGGCAACTGCGTCGGTGTCCGGGATATCTCCAAGGCCGTCTCCGAAGGCATGCACCGATCTATGGTTCCTATAAAAAACAGCCGGACTCTGGTGGGGAAGGAAGAGACGCTGCTCTGCTTCGAGGAGGAACCGATGTTTCACACGCTTCAGGGTGTGGCACGTCTATGTAAGGATGGCGCACAGGTCTCCGGGGACAACTTCTCTTTTCTGGAGATGGAGGGCGGTCAGACGGTCCTGACATTGTCAGATGGCATGGGTTCCGGAATTCGTGCTTGTAAGGAGAGCGAAATGGTGATAGAGTTAATAGAGAAGTTTCTGGAGACAGGATTCCAGAAGGAGACCGCCATCCGCATGATGAATTCCGCCATGGTCATGCATGGAGAGGACGGCATGTATTCCACGGTAGATATGGCAGTTGTCGATCTGTATACCGGGAACTGCGAGTTCTACAAGATCGGGGCAGCTGCGGCATTCATCAAGCACGGGGAGGATGTGGAGAGCGTGTCCTCCGCCAGTCTTCCGGCCGGGATATTCGGCAAGGTTGAGATTGAGAAGAGCAGCCGGAAGCTTCAGAACGGAGATTTTGTCGTGCTTCTGTCGGATGGGGTGCTGGATTATCTGCATGTACCAAACCCGGAGGAGACCATGAAGGAGATCCTGGAGACAAGCGTGATCAATCATCCGGGGCAGATGGCTAAGCACATTTTGGAGCGGATCCTGCTCTTTACCGGGGGGCGGGTTCCGGATGATATGACGGTGCTGACCGTCGGCATCTGGGAGCGATAAGAAGAGAGGGCTGAAAGGAATGATTCAGAAGGTACAGGCTTTTATAGAAGAATATCACATGCTGGAGCATGGCGATCATGTTGTGGCAGGTGTTTCCGGCGGCGCAGATTCCGTCTGCCTGCTGCTGGTGCTGTTGGAACTTCGGAAAAAATATGGATTAAGGCTGACCGCAGTTCATGTGGAGCATGGAATCCGCGGGGAGGACAGCCTTCGCGATGCCGCCTTTGTGCAGGAGCTCTGTGCCAGGCACGACGTGACATGTGTGGTGAAGCATTGCGATGCACCGACTTTTTCCAAGGAGCAGGGCATGTCGCTGGAGGAGGGCGCCAGGGCACTTCGTTATGAGTGCTTCCGGGAGGTGTCAGGACAGCTTTCAGCGGACAAGATTGCAGTGGCCCACAATCAGAATGACTGTGGGGAGACGCTGTTGTTCCAACTGGTTCGGGGAAGCGGCCTTAAGGGCATGCGCGGGATAGAGCCGATGCGCGGGAATATCATTCGGCCGTTGTTGTGCGTAGACCGGGAGGAGATCGAAGCCTTTTTACAGGAGAAGGGACAGGCATTCTGTACCGATGCCACGAACCGGGAGACGGAGTACAGCCGGAATAAGATCCGCCATCAGGTGATTCCGGTGCTTAAGGAAATCAATGACGGAGCCGTGGAGCATTTGTACCGCAGTACCCGCTATGCAGCCGAGGCGGCAGAGCTGGTGGAGGCACTGGCGGAGGCTGCCAGGAGTCGGTGCGTGGAGCCGAATGGTGTATTGCCAAAAGAGCGGCGTGCGGAGCCGAATGGTGCATTGCCAAAAGAGCGGCGTGCGGAGCATGTGCTGCTGAGAGAATCTCTGTTGAAGGAGCAGCCGTTAATCCAAAAGACACTTGTGTTGGAGGTGTTGTGTGAGCAGGCCGGAAGCAGAAAGGATATATCCGAGGTACATGTCCTTAAGGTGCTTGAGCTTTTCGAAAAGCAGGTGGGCAGGCAGATAAGTCTTCCCTATGGCCTGCAGGCGGAACGAACGTATGATGGCGTGGAAATCGGTTCTCCCGGCAGAGATGAGGCCGGAGCAGGTGGCAGAAGGGAGAACTCCGTATTGGAAGGATCATCGGCAGGCAACGGCGGTTACTGCGGAATATCCGAGGTGCTCAAGCCGCAGATTCCCCTGGATCTTCCCGCATACGGGTGGCGCATTACTGCCAGAATCCTGGAAAAAAACGGAGAATTTCAAGAAATTCCCAAAAAAGGATATACGAAATGGTTTGATTATGATAAAATAAAGGGTACTTTGTTGCTGCGAAATCGCTGTCTGGGAGATTATTTTATCATGGATGCCAAGGGCAGGCGGCAGAGCCTGAAGAAATATCTGATCAATGAGAAGATCCCGGCTCGGAAACGGGAGGAGATCCTAGTTCTGGCGGACGGTTCCCACATACTCTGGGTGATCGGCGGCCGGATCAGCGAAGCATACAAGGTGACAAGGGATACCGAAAGGATCCTGGAAGTACAAGTAAATGGAGGAAAGATGCATGAGTGAGAGCATTCGCGTATTATTGTCGGAAGAGAAAGTAGAAAAGAGAATTAAAGAGCTGGGAGAGATTATCAGCCGGGACTATGCGGGCAAGGAAGTTAATCTGATCTGTGAGCTGAAGGGCGGCGAATTTTTTACCTGTGAGCTGTCCAAGCGGATCACTGTGCCGGTGTCCCTGGATTTCATGTCTGTATCCAGCTATGGAAATGATACAAAGTCAAGCGGTGTTGTGAAGATTATTAAGGATCTGGATGAAAGCATTGAAAATAAGGATGTTCTCGTCGTGGAGGACATCATCGATTCCGGGCGCACGCTGCGCTATCTCCTGGAGAATCTGGAGCGGAGGAATCCCAGAAGCTTAAAGCTGTGCACCCTTCTGGATAAGCCCAGCCGGAGAGTGACGGAGGTAACGGTGGATTATACCGGATTTGAGATCCCGGATGAATTTGTGGTGGGATATGGTCTTGATTATGGCCAGAAATATCGGAATCTGCCATATATCGGAGTCGTGGAATTATAATGGCAGTTTGAAAGGAGTTTTAAATTGAAAAGAGGTTTCAGCGCGGTCTGGATGTGGATCATCCTGATCGCTGTAATTGCATTGATGTGGACTTTCTCGGATGCATCGGGAACAATTCCGGACGGGCAGTCCTACACGGAGGTGGAGCTTAAGCGTGATCTGGAGGATGAGAAGATTTCCTCCGTCTATATCTCGCCCAACCGTGAGGTGCCGAGCGGGACAGTGAAGGTCAATTTGAAGGATTCCACTCAGAAGAAGATGTACACCACAGATGTCAACGGTGTGGTGGCGTTGATGCAGAAGTATGATTTTGACAATTATCAGACTGGCGAGGTACCCAGGGAGAGCATTCTGTTGTCCATTTTTCCCATGCTTCTTTCCTTCGGTCTGATCTTCGTATTCTATTTCATGATGATGCGGAACGCTCAGGGCAGCGGCGGCGCCAACATGAAAATGATGAATTTCGGCAAGAGCCGGGCCCGGATGACCAACGGAGACAAGGTGGAAGTGAACTTTGACAAGGTGGCCGGTCTGAAGGAGGAGAAGGAAGATCTGGAGGAAATCGTGGATTTCCTGCGGGCTCCCCGGAAGTATACGAAGCTTGGCGCCCGGATTCCCAAGGGCGTATTGCTGGTGGGACCTCCCGGAACCGGTAAGACCCTGCTGGCTAAGGCAGTGGCCGGGGAGGCAGGTGTACCATTCTTTTCCATCTCCGGTTCCGACTTTGTGGAGATGTTTGTAGGTGTCGGTGCTTCCCGTGTCCGTGATCTGTTCGAGGATGCGAAGAAGAACGCTCCTTGTATCGTCTTTATCGATGAGATCGATGCAGTAGCCAGGCGGCGCGGTACCGGTATGGGCGGCGGCCATGACGAGCGGGAGCAGACGTTGAACCAGTTACTGGTAGAGATGGACGGCTTCGGCGTCAATGAAGGTATCATCGTGATGGCGGCTACCAACCGTGTGGATATCCTGGATCCGGCTATCATGCGGCCGGGACGTTTTGACCGGAAGGTACACGTGGGACGTCCTGACGTGGGCGGCCGCGAGGAAATCTTAAGGGTACATGTCAAGAACAAGCCGCTGGGTGATGATGTGGACTTGAAGCAGATCGCTCAGACTACCGCAGGATTTACCGGAGCGGATTTGGAGAATCTGTTGAATGAAGCCGCGATTTTCGCAGCGAAGGAGGATCGCCCCTATATCCAGCAGGAGGATATCCGCAAGGCATTTGTGAAGGTGGGACTCGGTACGGAGAAGAAGAGCCGTATCATCACCGACAAGGAGAAGAAGATCACCGCGTATCACGAGGCGGGGCATGCGATTCTGTTCCATGTGCTGCCGGATGTGGGACCGGTATATTCCGTGTCCATCATCCCCACCGGTGTCGGCGCGGCCGGTTATACCATGCCCCTGCCGGAGAAGGATGAGATGTTCAACACCAAGGGCCGTATGCTTCAGGAGATCATTGTGGGTCTTGGTGGCCGTGTAGCGGAAGAATTGATCTTTGACGATATCACCACAGGCGCTTCCCAGGACATCAAGCAGGCGACCAGCATTGCCAAAGCCATGGTGACGAAATATGGTATGTCTGAGCATGTGGGCCTTATCAACTATGATAACGAGGATGATGAGGTGTTCATCGGCCGTGATCTGGCTCACACCAGAGGCTATGGCGAGAATGTAGCCAGCGCGATTGATATGGAGATCAAGCGGATCATTGACGAATGCTACCAGAAGGCGAAGGACATCCTCAACGAGCACGCAGCAGTGCTGCATAGCTGTGCACAGCTGCTGCTGGAGAAAGAGAAAATCAACCGGGAAGAATTTGAGGCGCTTTTTACGTAACGGATAGTCAAACCGGAGAATAAAGTTCCGGTGATGGCAGGGCGATAGTGTGGAAAATAAACAAAAACATGAAATGATTTTTTTGAACTTTGTGCACACTTATTTCTTGCATGATGCTATACTTAATATCGTAAAACCCCCCCAATACATTATATAGTTTTTGCTATACCCCATAGTAAAAATACCTTCTCCTGAAAAAGGCAGCCGATCGACAGGCTGCCTTTTTCGTGATTATTATCAGTTCAGCCAGACCGAAGAAGGATGGCAAATTGTGCTTGCACAAATTTGACGGACTGATGAAGGTCTGGCTGAACTGGTTAACGCCTATAGAAAATTAACATTTTTTAAGGGGTTGATTTGTACGACCTCTTTGGATAAAATAGAGAAGGTGATTTTTGAAGATAACGGAAGGTGAAAGAATATGGCATCCCTTGATGTGTGCAAGCTGGATGAAAAATTAGAATATATGATGAAAATGCGTCCTGTGTTGAATAAGAGTGCTCTTTTCTCCGATGGGACGGTCGACTATCGGGAGCCTGCGGAGCCGGAACCGGGCGATACAGTGACGATCCGCTTCCGGGCAGGCAAGGATAACCTGGATATGGTCTGGCTCTGCGTGGACGAGCAGAGACTTCCTATGGAAAAGTATGAGACGGCGGAGGAGTTCGATTATTACCGGATACGGCTGACGCTGGAGCAGGCGGCAGTGCAGTATTATTTTAAAGCAGAGTCGGGATTTCAGGAGTGCTGCTATGACCGCAGAGGTGTCTCGCGGGAGCCGCGCCCGGAGTATTATTTCACCATTGTGCCGGGCTTTTCTACGCCGGACTGGGCGAAAGGAGCGGTGATGTACCAGCTTCTGGTGGATCGCTTCTACAATGGAGATCCGTCTAATGACGTAAAGGACAACGAGTATTATTATATCAAGACCTATAGCAGCCAGGTGACGAACTGGCGGAAGTACCCGGAGAACTTCAGCGTGGCAGAATTCTACGGCGGAGATCTGGCGGGTGTCATGAAGAAGCTGGATTACCTGAAGGAGCTGGGAGTGGAGGTGATCTACTTCAATCCGCTGTTCGTATCCCCGTCCAACCACAAGTACGATGTCCAGGATTATGATTATATCGACCCCCATTACGGCGCCATTGTTGAGGATGGAGGCAAGCCGTTGATGAAGGGGGATACGGACAACCGGAATGCCACTGCGTATATCAGGCGTGTCACGGATAAGCGGAACCTTGAGGCCAGCAATCAGTTGTTCATCCGGCTGGTGGAGGAGGCTCACAGCCGGGGGATCCGTGTGATCTTAGACGGCGTGTTTAACCATTGTGGATCCTTTAACAAGTGGATGGACCGGGAGCGGATCTATGAAGGGCAGAGCGGGTATGCACCCGGAGCCTATGTCTCCGGGGACAGCCCCTACCGTGAGTTCTTCCATTTCAGCAATCCTCATGCATGGCCCTATAATGATACGTACGATGGCTGGTGGGGGCATAATACACTGCCTAAGCTGAATTATGAGGGCTCGCAGGAGCTGTGTGATTATATTCTGGAGATTGGAAAGAAATGGGTGTCTCCGCCGTACAATGCCGACGGCTGGCGGCTGGATGTGGCGGCTGATCTGGGCGGTACAGTGGAATTCAACCATCGGTTTTGGCGTCAGTTCCGTAAGGCTGTGAAGGAAGCGAATCCTCAGGCACTGATTCTGGCGGAGCATTACGGAGATCCGAGAGAGTGGCTTGCGGGAGATCAGTGGGATACCATTATGAATTATGATGCTTTCATGGAGCCCATTACCTGGTTTTTAACCGGGATGGAGAAGCACAGCGATGCTTATCAGGCAGAAATGCTCGGCAATCTGAAATGCTTTGAGGAGGCCATGGAGCATTCCATGACGAGGCTTATGACGCCCTCTCTCTACTGCTCCATGAATGAACTGTCCAACCACGACCATTCCAGATTTCTCACGCGAACCAACCATAAGGCCGGCCGGGCAGCGTCCCTGGGATGCACGGCAGCTAACGAAGGGGTGGATAAGGCTGTGATGAAGGAGGCTGTGGTTTTCCAGATGACGTGGCTGGGAGCGCCAACCCTGTATTACGGGGATGAAGTCGGTGTCTGCGGCTTTACGGATCCGGATAACCGGAGAACCTATCCCTGGGGAGAGGAGGATCGGGAGCTTCTAAGCTTCCATCGGGAGATGATCGGGATCCATAAGCGCTATGAGGTCTTCCGTACCGGCTCCGTGAAGCTTCTGAATGGGGAAGACAATCTGCTGTGCTATGCCAGATTTAATCGGCGTGAGCAGTTTATCATCCTGCTGAATAACGATACGAGCCGCCGATCCCTGAACGTCTCTGCCTGGACGGCCGGGCTGCCTCTGGAATGTGAACTGGAGCAGATCATGTATACCACCGGGGAGGGCTATTCCACGGCACCGGTGACTTACCGGGTGCAGGCAGGACAGCTTGCCATCGAGCTGCCGGGAAAATCGGCTGTGGTGCTGAAACGGAAATGAATTTAGGCATCCTATTTGATGCAGAAATAAAAAAGATAAGGAAAAAGTATTATGAAAAATTGTATCGTAGCCCAGTCCGGAGGGCCGACGGTTGCCATTAACGCAAGTCTGGCAGGCGTGATATCCGGTGTAATGGAATCAAAGGAGTACGACGTTGTATACGGATCGTTAAACGGGATCACAGGTATTCTTGACAACCGTTTCCTGAATCTCACGGAGATCTTTCAGGGGAAGGAAGAGATGCGAAAGCGGCTGATCATGACACCGGCCATGTATCTTGGCTCCTGCCGCTATAAGCTTCCTGATGCCATGGAGGATTCCGGTGTATATGAGCGGATCTTCCGGTTCTTTGCGGAGAAAGAGATTGAAGCTTTCTTCTATATTGGCGGAAATGATTCCATGGATACAGTCGTCAAGCTGGCAGCTTACGCGAAGAAGGTGAAGAGTCTCGTCCGGGTGATCGGCATCCCGAAGACGATCGATAACGATCTGTGCATGACGGATCATACGCCGGGCTTTGGTTCTGCTGCAAAATATGTGGCTTCCACATTTCTGGAGATCGCCCACGATACGTATATCTATAAGGTGAAGAGCGTCACCATCGTGGAGGTCATGGGGCGTGATGCGGGCTGGCTGACGGCTGCGAGTATATTGGCAAGGAATGAGTACAATGCTGCCCCGCATCTGATCTATCTGCCGGAGCGTGCCTTTGACCGGGAGGAGTTCCTTGCGGATGTAAAGGAATTGCTGTCCCGTCAACACAATGTGATCGTTGCAGTGTCGGAAGGAATCCGCGATAAGGACGGACGATATATCAGCGCTTCCGACAGCGCGGCGGACACCTTTGGCCACAGCCAGTTAAGCGGTACCGGGAAGGCGTTGGAGTCCTTCCTGAATCAGTATCTGGATGTGAAGATCCGTTCTATCGAATTGAATGTAATGCAGCGCTGTGCCGCACATCTGGCTTCCGGAACAGATCTTGCGGAGGCAGAGCGCCTGGGCAGAAGAGCCGTAGAGCTGGCGGAGGAAGGACAGACCAACATCATGCTTGCTTTGCGCCGGGTCAGCAATGATCCCTATACGGTTGTCTGTGAGAGCGCCCCGGTGGACAGGATCGCCAATGAAATGAAATGTGTGCCGGAAGCTTTCATCAATGCGCGGGGAAACGATCTGACCGAAGCGATGGTGGAATATTTAAAGCCGTTGATCCAGGGCGAGATGCCGATCGTGTACGAGAATGGGCTGCCGGTGTATCTGCCGGTGGAGCATCTGGTGAGCAGATAACACAGTTTTTTCAATTTATAAAAAAACTGCTTGCAGGATAAAAACACTTATGGTATAATCTTTTCTTGTCAAGGCAAGAAAGATTTTGCCATAACAATGGATGGATTCCCGAGTGGCCAAAGGGGGCAGACTGTAAATCTGTTGGCACCGCCTTCGAAGGTTCGAATCCTTCTCCATCCATTCCATATAAGATGAGAAGAGAAACGCTGTTTGGGTGTTTCTTTTTTTCGTTGTAAAGCAATCCGTAATCAGAAACATAAAAAGGGCTCCGCAGTATGCTATTTTTCTTGTCATCACCGAAGGAAAATAGTATACTGTGAGTGTGGCATTCTGATAAATGACGCAGAAGGGGGAATGGACAATGGAACAGGAAGTACAGAAGCTGCTTGCGCAGATCGATCGCTATATTGAGGAATCCTTGGATGATAATTTTGACCGTTATCTGGCGCAGATGAAGCAGATCCTGGAGCAGGAGCCGGAGCGGTTTGATGAGGTGCGGGAAGCAGTAGAGAGGAACATGCAGCGCTACCGGGAAAATGTGAGGAAGAGGGATAAAACCTCTGCGGAATTCAAGGTGGGAGCAGGAGTCTTAAGCGGGATCGGCATCTTATTTGTATTGATCGGCTTTGTAATCCTGGTGAAGAATTATATGCCTCCTGTCGTGCAGGGAATGCTGATGTTCAGCTTCTTTGCAGTGGTCTGGCTGGCTGCGCGGCTGGCAGTGGCACGATTTTCCGAGAAGCTTTCGAAGGGGCTGGCTGCGGCCAGTGTCCTGGGATTGTATCTGTCGGTGATCGTCAATTATCATGTCCTTAAGACATTGCCGTTACATCTGGCACTGGGATTCATGGTTCTGGTGGGGCTTATTTCCTGGATGGATGCGGTCCTTGGCCGATCCGTGTTACTTTCCGTTATGAGCTTTGGCGGTTATCTGTTCTTCTCACTGTTTCTGCCCTGGGGCGGGACGGTGCCGGAATGTATTGTGATGATGACTGTGATCGCCGTGATGAATCTTCTGTGGCATTTGGGAGCTGTCAGGGAGCGGCGGGAGCTGATCCGGCTTATCCATGCAAGCTTCTTTATGGTATATTCATTGATTTATGGGATTATATTTTGGATTTCCAGACCGGCCGGAGGATGGATTGCGGTGTTTGCTTATCTGATCCTTATGGCTGGGATTTTGAATTTCTTCTACTGCAGGAACAGGAGCGCTGAGATCTTCTGCATCTGGCTGTGCGGCGGGATCTTTCAGATCGCATTGCTGATGATCTGCCTTGTGGGAAGAGAGATTGGCGGCGGGGGCTCGGAATATTATCTGCTTCTGATACTGGCTGCAGTGAATCTGGTGCTGTTGTTCTTCAAGAGATTCCAATGGCACTGGCAGGGGCTGTATTATCAGGCCGTGCTGTTGGTGTTCCTGGTGGCCGTGGAAGAACCGGTGTGGCCGGGGCTTATCGCCGGTATCGTACTGTTTGGAACAGGACTTCTGATGATTCGGGAGAAGCGGCTGTTTCATGAACTTGTGTTGAGCATATACTTTTATCTGTACATCGGGGCACAGCTTGACCCGCCATGGGGGATTCCGGCGCAACTGGCATTCTTGCTTGTCATTACCGTATTGTGTACATATGTATCAAAGCTGCGCAGCAGCAAGAGCGCGGCGTTTGTGTATACCAATGTCAGCCTCATGGGACTGTCGCTTTTGTGGCTCCTGGGGCAGCGTGGACAGGCAAATTATATCTCCAATACCATTGTGCTGGTGCTTGCGGTGGCCGCAGTCCTTTTACTGTGGCGTGAGCGCTGCTGTCTGCCTGGACGGGTGCGCGGTCTGATGCTGGTGCTGGTATTGACGTATATGGTCTTTATCTATCAGATCACATTGCCGGTGATGGTGAGCCTTCTTCTGATGGGAGTGGCGGCTGTCTCTATTGTCATCGGTTTTATTCGCAGGGAGATGGGGCTTCGAATCTTCGGGCTATGCCTGGCATTGTTTGTCTGTGCCAAGGTGATCGTCTATGATTATTGGGATCTGGATCTGTTGCCGAAGAGTATCCTGCTGCTGGTGGTTGGGATGATCGCCATTGTCATCTCGGTGATCTATGCCGTGCTGGAGCAGAGACAGAGGAAGATGAAGACGGAGGAGAAACAAAATGAGACTGTTATTTAAGCAGAGATTTTTTTCATGGTTGGACAGTTATGATATTTATGATGATGCCGGCAACACTGTTTTTACGGTGGAAGGGAAGCTGTCCTGGGGGCATTGCCTGCATATTTTAAATGCATCGGGGCAGCATATCGGTACGGTGAAGGAGGTTGTGCTGACCTTCTTGCCGAAGTTTGAGATCTACTTCCAGAATGAATATATGGGCTGTATTTCCAAGGAGTTCACCTTTTTTAAGCCGAGGTTTCATATTGACTGCAACGGCTGGCAGGTGCAGGGACAGTTCATGGAGTGGGATTATCAGATCACAGACAGGACAGGGGCTGTGGCAGCGACGGTCAGCAAGGAATTGTTCCATATGACGGATACATATGTCATTGACGTGGTGCGGCCGGAGGATGCGCTGATGGCGCTGATGGTGGTGCTGGCCATTGATGCGGAGAAGTGTTCGCGGAATTAGGAATGACGAAAGGATGGTTGTAATATGATGGAATGGAGAGACGTAACAGATTACTTTACAGAAGAAGAACGACATTACAATGGTAAATATTTGGAGGAGGACGAAGTATACAATGAGGAAGTGGAAGTAAGCATCTTTTCGTCTCCGGATGGAATGTATGAGATATATTTTAGCTTCGAGAGATTTTATGGCATTGTTTATGCAGAGGTAGACAAGGTCTATGGGGTGCGTGATGATATGAAAAAGGATTTGGAGAGTGCCTATAACCGCTCGAAGAAACCTTCCGGTGAGTTTATTAACTGGTTCGCTGATAAATATAAGGTCGCTCTTCCGAATGATGTTCTGTTCAATTTTGATCTGGAGGATTTTTTAGCAAGAATGCCGTGAATGTGGGATTGAGAGGAAAAATGACATACCATACAGAGGAAAAAGCAAATGACCCAGGAAAAGCAAAACGAACTGCGAACCGGATTCGAAACAGCATACATAAATAGTAATGTTGTTTCAAATCCATCCTATAAGCCGCAGTTCATATCCAACAATCACAAAGAGGGGAAAAAGGTTCTCTCATCCATTGAGGATGAGCTTTTGGTTTGCGACAAGTTCCAGATTAGTGTCGCCTTTGTTACCATGGGTGGGATCACGCCACTTCTGCAGACGCTAAAAGAGCTTGAGAAAAAAGAAATTTCGGGCGAAATACTTACCACGAATTATTTGAATTTTACAGAACCGGAAGCGTTGGCGAAGTTAAATGGTCTTAAGAATATCACCTTAAAGATGTACGATGTGGAGGCAGCAAGCGAAGGCTTTCATACGAAAGGATACATATTTAAGAAAGAAGAGATTTATCGTATTATTGTGGGGAGCTCTAACATGACAAGTGCTGCGCTCACAAGCAACTGGGAATGGAATACGAAAGTGGTGTCAACGGAGCAAGGAGAATTAGCAGAGGAGATTTTACGTGAATTTGGAGAACTGTGGAATTCCCAATATGCACTTCCTTTCCGAGATTTTTTCGATACTTATCAAGAACGCTATAATATTATTAAACGCCAACGTGAAATTGCTAAAAAAGAAGCAGTTGTATCGATAGAAAAATATCGACTGCAGCCCAATACCATGCAGGTGGGCTTTATACAAAATCTCAGAACCATTCTGGATGCAGGGGAGGATCGGGCCCTGTTAATCTCTGCAACGGGAACAGGAAAAACGTATGCATCTGCTTTTGCTATGCGGGAGTTGGGCTTTAAACGTGTGCTGTTTCTGGTTCACCGGGGCCAGCTTGCCCGCCAGACACGGAAATCGTATCAGCGTGTTTTTGACAAATCTGTCTCCATGGGATTGGTTGGTGCCGGATATCATGAATATGAGAAGGATTATATTTTTGCTACTGTCCAGACTTTAAATCGGGACGAGCATTTATTACAGTATCGACCGGAGGAGTTTGACTGCATTATATTGGATGAGGCCCATCATAGCTCTGCGGATACTTACCAGAAAGTGATGGGGTATTTCAGGCCGAAGCTTTGGCTCGGAATGACTGCTACACCGGATAAGCGAGATGACGATATAGAAGGTAGAAATATCTATGAATTATTTCACTATCAAATCGCATATGAGATTCGATTGCAGCAGGCGATGCAGGAAAAGCTTCTCTGCCCTTTCCATTATTTTGGAATCAGTGATATTTCGGTGCTTGGAGATAAGGAAATTAAAACGGGTAAAATCTCTCCGGCACGCTTTCAGCATCTGGTTAGTGACGAGCGGGTGAGACATATTGTTGAGCAGGCAGAATATTATGGCTATAGCGGCGATCGTGTGAAAGGACTGATTTTTTGCAGCAGAGTAGATGAATCCAGAGAACTGTCCAAGCATTTTAATCAGATGACAAAGGCTGGTACGAATGAAAAATATCGTACGCTAGCGCTGAATGGGGATGCTTCGGAGGAAGAGCGTACTGCGGCCTTTGAACGTCTGGCTATGGCTGAGGCGGATGCGACAGAGGAGAGACAGCCACTGGACTATATTTTTTCCGTTGAGATATTAAATGAAGGTGTCGATATTGTTGAGGTAAACCAAGTGATTATGCTTCGACCGACAGAGTCGCCGATTGTATTTATCCAACAGTTGGGGCGCGGACTTCGAAAAGCGGAGGGGAAGGAGTATGTTGTAATCCTTGATTTTATAGGAAATTATACCAACAACTTCATGATTCCGATTGCCTTGTCCGGTGATCGGAGCTATAATGCAGATACGATTAAGAAGTATGTGATCAGCGGGAACAATACGATTCCGGGAGCCTCTACGGTGCATTTTGATGAGATATCCAAAGAACGGATTTTTGCATCAGTTGATAGGATAAAGGGAATGAAATCCATTATAAGAGAAAGCTATATATCCTTGAAAAACCGCCTTGGGAGAGTGCCTTATCTTCTTGATTTTTATGAAAATGAGGAGATTGATCCGCTGGTTATCGTAAAGGAGTACAAAACCTATCAAGCACTGCTCGAAGCCATGGAGAAGGAACGTTATATTGGCAGAATGACGGAGAAGGAACGCATTACAGTGGAGTATTTATCAAAGACGGTGCTTTCCGGGACAAGACCTTATGAACTTGAAATTCTAAAGCGGGTTTTGAAGCAAGAGGAAATATCCATAGAGAATATGGAGTATGATTTCCAGGAAGAATATGGGTATGCAATGGATTCGGCTTCATTTGAAAATGCGATTAGTGTTCTGCAGGGGAAGTTTGTCAGTAAAGATGAGGAATACCAGAGATATTGCCATATGGATATTATTCATCCGGTCGGGGAGCGTATGCTTCGCAGGGTAAAAAGCTATGCAGATCAGTTGATGAATATGGAATTTCGTCGCCAGATCAATGATATTGTGGCGGTTGGTCTTCGCCGGTATCGAGAAAAATATGCGGTCGGTCGTGCTGAAGAAAGCCCGTTTGTTTTGTATGAGAAATATTCCAGAAGAGATGTTTGCCTGCTCATGAACTGCGGCAAGGATCTGTCGGCAACCATGTATGGTATGAAAAGAATTCGTGATGATGTATTTATTTTTGTGACATATCATAAAGTAGAGGTTGCTGATGAGGGAAAAAATTATGCGGACGGCAAGCCTGACTACGCAGATGAGTTTAAAGACAGCATGACATTTCGCTGGGATTCCCAGATTGGACGAAGTATTGATAGTTCTTATATCGGAGATGTCACAAAGGCGAAGCGCAAGCATCTCTTGGTGAAAAAGAATGATGCAGAGACAAGCTTTTATTATATGGGGCAGTTTGATATTACAGATATATGGCCGGCCAAGAAGAAAGATAATCTAGGAAAAGAACGCGACATCACGAAATTTGAAGTGAAAATGCATCATGCTGTGCGCGAGGATTTGCTGCGCTACCTGCAGAGCAATTTGGAGAAGGAGGAGAAGAATGCATGAAAACTGTGAAAGTTGTTGCTGCTGTGATAAAGGCAATAGATAAGGATGGACATGCCATTTTGTTTGCGACGCAACGTGGGTATGGAGAATTTGAGGGCGGATGGGAGTTCCCCGGTGGAAAAATCGAAGTGGGAGAGACACTGCAACAGGCACTTATAAGAGAAATACAGGAAGAACTCGATACAAAAATATCCGTTGGAGAGTTCATCGACACCATCGAATATGATTATCCGACGTTCCACTTATCCATGGATTGTTTCTGGTGTGAGATAGTATCCGGGGATCTGGTTCTGAAAGAACATGAAGCAGCAAGATGGCTGACGAGAGAAGAACTGGATTCTGTGGAGTGGTTACCGGCCGATGTGACAATTATCGGGAAGATTCGGGAACAGATGGTGTGAAATAGCTGAGAGGTAGGAGATACACTATAGCCCCCCTATAAAATCATGTCCCCCGCCAGCCCCGATTTTCAGGCCCCGGCGGGGGAGCACAATTCATGACAATACAAAGTTCGCGAAGCGTGCTTCCCGTAGTTACATCCGAACAATCCGCACTTCAAACGGTTCCAGCATAGCGCCGGCCGTAAGCGTCTCGCCGGTCAGTACATCCGCATATCCGGCGAATGTGGCCGGAAGCGGTAGCGCCTGCTTCTTAAAGTTGATGATAAAGTAATACTTGCATGCATCTGATCTGCGGCAGGTGACTTCAAGTTCGGTAGCCTCCCGAATCACCGGTTCCACGGTGGCTTCGGCGGTGGCCATATCCATCACCTTCGCGATTCCGTCTGCGCTCATATCCGTTCCGATATAATAGGTACAGCCTTTTCCAAACACATTCCGTGTCACGGCGGGAGTCTTTGCATAGAAGTCCTGTCCATACTCGCCCAGACATTCCGCGCCCTCCAGGTGCATCAGGTCGCATACCAGACCGCAGGAGCTTTCGGTTCCGTCCGCGAAGACCACGGTATTGGACTGCTCGGGTGGCAGAGCATCGATTTCCTCTACCCACACACCGGCAAGCTCCCGCAGGGGGCCTGGGTATCCGCCCAGGTGTACGTTGTCTGTCTCACCCACGATTCCGCTCATGTAGGTGGTTACAAAAACACCGCCGCCGCGCACATAGGACTCCAGCGCTTCCTTCATCCCTTCCTTGGCCATGTAGAGTACCGGAGCCACGATCATTTTATATTTGCTGAAATCCCCATCGTAGGGAACCATGTGCACCGGGATGTTTCTTTCGTAAAAATACTGATAGTATTGATGAATCTGATCGATATAGGTCAGATCCACCGTTGGACCGCTGATGTATTCCAGCGCCCAGTAGTTTTCCCAGTCAAAGAGAATTCCGACTGCCGCATCGTTGACGGAACCCAGCGTGGAGGTTCCAAGACGTTCCAGCTCCTCACCCAACTGCTTCACTTCCCGGAATACCCTGGTTTCATTGGTTCCGGCATGAGCGATCACTGCACCATGGAACTTCTCGCAGCCGCCGATACTCCGGCGAAGCTGGAAGAACTGGATGGTATCCGCACCGTGAGCGATGGTCTGATAGCTCTGGGCACGCATCTGCCCGGGCCTTTTCAGAGAATTGTATGCTTGCCAGTTCGGCTGGCTGGGCGTCTGCTCCATCAGCATGAAAGGCTCCTCCTTCAGGCCGCGCATCAGATCGTGAGCCATGGCAGTTTCGCTCCAGGGCGAGTCGTAGGCGGGGTAATTATCCCAGGATATGATATCCATCTCCTTCGCCCATTTGAAGTAATCGAGATCCTTGAAAAAGCGCATAAGGTTGGTGGTAATGACAGCCTTGGAATCATATTTGCGTATGATATCCCGCTCCATCTTATAATTGGCCAGGCGACTGTCGGAATAGAATCTACGGTAGTCAATGGATAAGCCGGCAAAAGCAGTGCCGCCGTTATTGCCCATACCGTCACCCAGAGCATTGGGAACTACGATCTCATCCCAATCGTAGAGGGTATGTCCCCAGAACTCCAGGTTCCAGGCACGGTTTACCGCCTCAATGGTACCATATTTCTTCCTGAGCCATACGCGGAAGGCTTTCTCGCAGTTTTCGCAGTAGCAGATGTGGCTGTTGCCGTATTCGTTATTCACATGCCAGCAGGTTATATGTTCGTTACTACTGTATCGCTTTGCCAGCTCTTCCGCCAGAGCACCGGCGTATTTCTGATAGACCAGCGAGTTGGGACAGGCATTGTGCCGTCGGCCGAATTTGTGGTGCCTTCCTTCGTAATCTGTCTGGGCGACCTCCGGATATTTCTTCACAAGCCAGGCGGGCATTGCCGCAGTAGATGTGGCAAGCACGATGTCATAGTTTTCCCGGCTGAGCATGTCCACAATCTCATCCAATTCCCGAAAATCATATTCTTCCTCTGAGGGCTGAAGCTTTGCCCAGGAAAATACGTTGATGGATGCGCTGTTGATGTGAGCGTCCTTAAAAAATTCCATGTCCTTTTCCCAGATTGCTTTGGGCCACTGATTGGGGTTGTAATCCCCACCGTAGAGAATTCTTTTGAATTTTGCCTGCATTGGTGTTCCTCCTAGTGTGATGATGAACCAAGAAGCGCTTTGCACTTTTTCTTTATTGTACCAAACCACTGGCGCGGTGGCTAGCCCTAAATGTGTGA
>CAKSAI010000030.1 GCA_934434905.1 uncultured Lachnospiraceae bacterium
CCCCAAGAATCCCCGCGTTACCGATGAAGTAGTCTACATGACTGCGGATGAAGAAGATAATTATCATGTGGCTCAGGCGAATGAGCAGCTGGATGAGCAAGGACATTTCGTGCGTAATTCCGTGTCCGGTCGTTACAGAGATGAGACACAGGAATATGAGAAGGCCATGTTTGATTACATGGATGTGTCCCCGAAGATGGTGTTTTCCGTTGCAACAGCACTGATCCCATTCCTGGAAAATGACGATGCGAACCGTGCGCTGATGGGATCGAACATGCAGCGTCAGGCTGTGCCGCTTCTGACTACGGAAGCTCCCGTGGTGGGAACTGGTATGGAGGCTAAGACGGCGGTTGACTCCGGTGTCTGTGTGCTGGCTAAGAAGGCCGGTGTGGTAGAACGTTCCGTTTCCAATGAGATCACCATCAAGAATGATGATGGCACCAGGGACGTTTACAAGCTGACGAAGTTCCTGCGGAGCAATCAGTCCAACTGTTATAACCAGAGACCCATCGTCAGCAAGGGAGACCGTGTGGAGGAAGGCGAGGTTATCGCAGATGGTCCGTCTACTTCCGGCGGTGAGATCGCACTTGGTAAGAATCCGCTGATCGGATTCATGACCTGGGAAGGTTACAACTACGAGGACGCTGTATTGTTGAGTGAGCGTCTTGTGCAGGAGGATGTATATACCTCTGTACACATTGAAGAATATGAGGCGGAAGCCCGTGATACCAAGCTGGGACCGGAGGAGATCACACGTGACGTTCCCGGTGTTGGTGACGATGCACTGAAGGATCTGGATGAGAGAGGTATCATCCGTATCGGCGCTGAGGTTCGTGCCGGGGATATCCTGGTTGGTAAGGTGACACCCAAGGGCGAGACTGAGCTGACAGCAGAGGAGCGTCTGTTACGCGCGATCTTCGGCGAGAAGGCCAGAGAAGTTCGCGACACTTCGTTGAAGGTGCCCCACGGCGAATATGGTATTGTTGTGGACGCCAAGGTATTTACCAGAGAGAATGGCGATGAGCTGTCTCCGGGCGTAAACCAGGCGGTTCGTATCTATATTGCCCAGAAGCGTAAGATCTCCGTAGGAGATAAGATGGCAGGTCGTCACGGAAACAAGGGTGTTGTATCCCGCGTGCTTCCGGTGGAGGATATGCCGTTCCTGCCCAACGGCCGTCCCCTGGATATTGTATTGAATCCTCTGGGTGTGCCGTCCCGTATGAATATCGGTCAGGTTTTGGAGATCCATCTGAGCCTGGCAGCCAAGGCACTTGGCTTCAGTATTGCCACGCCGGTATTTGACGGTGCAAATGAAGAAGATATTATGGATACCCTGGATCTGGCTAACGATTATGTAAACCTTTCCTGGGAGGAATTTGAAGCGAAGCATAAGGAAGAACTGCTTCCGGAGGTTATGGACTTCCTGTCTAAGAACCGTGATCACAGAGAGCTCTGGAAGGGCGTTCCCATTTCCAGAGATGGTAAGGTTCGACTGCGGGATGGACGTACCGGTGAATATTTTGACAGCCCGGTAACCATCGGACACATGCATTATCTGAAGCTCCATCACCTGGTAGACGATAAGATCCATGCACGTTCCACCGGACCGTACTCCCTGGTGACGCAGCAGCCTCTGGGCGGAAAAGCTCAGTTCGGCGGACAGCGTTTCGGAGAGATGGAAGTTTGGGCGCTGGAGGCATATGGTGCTTCCTACACACTGCAGGAGATCCTGACCGTGAAGTCTGATGATGTGGTAGGCCGTGTGAAGACTTACGAGGCCATCATCAAGGGCGACAATATTCCGGAGCCGGGAATTCCGGAGTCCTTCAAGGTGCTTTTGAAGGAGCTGCAGTCCCTGGGACTGGATGTCAAGGTCTTAAAGGGCGACGAGAAGGAAGGCTACACCGAAGTAGAGATGATGGAGACCAGCGAGTATGGAGATACCGACCTGAATTCCATTATCGCAGGCGACCGCAACTTCGCCTTTGACGACAGCGAATCCTTTGGCGATATGGGCTTCTCCAAGCAGGAATTCGATGATGAGAATGAAGAATTGGTTTCTGTGGACGATGAAGACGACGGAGAGGAAGATTTCGACGAGGAGTTTGACGCGATTCTTGACGAAGAATAAAAGGAAGGGAGTGTCATAGATGCCAGAGACAATGAACAAAGAAAATTATCAGCCAATTACCTTTGACGCCATCAAGATTGGTTTGGCCTCACCGGAAAAAATAAGAGAGTGGTCCCGGGGCGAAGTTAAGAAACCGGAAACCATTAACTATAGAACCTTAAAGCCGGAAAAAGACGGACTTTTCTGTGAGAGGATCTTCGGACCCAGCAAGGACTGGGAGTGCCACTGCGGCAAGTATAAGAAGATCCGCTACAAGGGCGTTGTCTGCGACCGCTGTGGTGTTGAGGTTACCAAGTCCAGCGTCCGTAGAGAGCGTATGGGTCATATCGAGCTTGCAGCTCCGGTATCCCATATCTGGTATTTCAAGGGAATCCCCAGCAGAATGGGGCTGCTCCTTGACTTATCACCGAGAACACTGGAAAAGGTATTGTACTTCGCTTCCTATATCGTGCTGGATAAGGGCAGCAGCGATCTGCAGTATAAGCAGGTGTTGTCCGAGAACGAGTACCAGGAGGCAAGAGAGAAATATGGAAACAATTTCCGCGTAGGAATGGGCGCCGAGTCCATTCAGGAGCTTCTGCGGGCCATTGACCTGGAGAAGGATGCGGAGGAGTTGAAGAGAGGCCTTAAGGATGCCACAGGCCAGAAGCGCGCCAGGATCATCAAGCGTCTGGAAGTGGTTGAGGCTTTCCGCGGATCGGGAAACCAGCCGGAATGGATGATCATGGATGTGATCCCGGTGATTCCGCCGGATCTGCGTCCTATGGTACAGTTGGACGGCGGCCGTTTTGCCACCTCTGATCTGAACGATCTGTACCGGAGGATCATCAACCGGAATAACCGTCTGCGCCGTCTGTTGGAGTTGGGTGCACCGGATATCATTGTGCGAAACGAGAAGCGTATGCTGCAGGAGGCAGTGGACGCGTTGATCGATAATGGACGGCGTGGTCGTCCTGTAACCGGACCTGGGAATCGTGCCCTGAAGTCCCTGTCCGATATGCTGAAGGGTAAGACCGGGCGGTTCCGTCAGAACCTGCTGGGTAAGCGTGTTGACTATTCCGGACGTTCCGTTATCGTGGTTGGCCCCGAGCTGAAGATCTATCAGTGCGGTCTGCCGAAGGAGATGGCGATCGAGCTGTTTAAGCCCTTTGTTATGAAGGAGCTGGTAGCCAACGGTACAGCCCACAACATTAAGAGCGCCAAGAAGATGGTAGAGCGTCTTCAGACCGAAGTATGGGATATCTTAGAGGACGTAATCAAGGAGCATCCGGTTATGCTGAACCGTGCTCCCACACTGCACCGTCTTGGTATCCAGGCATTTGAGCCCATCCTGGTAGAAGGTAAGGCGATCAAGCTGCATCCCCTGGTGTGTACTGCTTACAACGCCGACTTCGACGGCGACCAGATGGCAGCCCACCTTCCGTTGTCTGTGGAAGCACAGGCGGAGTGCCGCTTCATGCTGCTCTCCCCCAACAACCTGCTGAAGCCGTCTGACGGCGGACCTGTGGCGGTTCCCTCCCAGGATATGGTTTTGGGAATCTATTATCTGACCCAGGAGCGGCCGGGCGTGCTTGGAGAGGGAAAGTGCTTCAAGAGCGTGAACGAGGCTATTTTAGCATATGAGAACAGCGCACTGACGCTGCATTCCAGAATACGCATCAGAACTGTCCGCACCAATGCGGAGGGTGAAGAGGTGACTGGCTGGATAGATTCCACACTTGGACGATTTATCTTCAATGAGATCCTGCCGCAGGATCTTGGATTTGTGGACAGAAGCGATCCTGCGAACCTGTTCAAGCTGGAGGTAGATTTCCACGTCGGCAAGAAGGGCTTAAAGCAGATCCTGGAAAAGGTCATCAACATACACGGTGCCACCAAGACGGCAGAAGTGCTGGATGATATCAAGTCCATGGGTTATAAATATTCTACGAGAGCAGCCATGACGGTTTCTATCTCCGATATGACCGTTCCGGCCAAGAAGCCGGAGCTGATCAAGAATGCACAGGATACGGTTGACCGTATCACCAAGAACTATAAGCGTGGTCTGATCACCGAGGAAGAGCGGTACAAGGAAGTCGTTGAGACCTGGAAGGAGACCGATGAGATCCTGACCAAGGAGCTGCTGGATGGGTTGGATACCTACAACAACATCTTCATGATGGCGGATTCCGGAGCCCGTGGTTCCGATAAGCAGATCAAGCAGCTGGCCGGTATGCGCGGACTGATGGCGGATACTACCGGACGTACCATCGAGCTGCCGATCAAGTCCAATTTCCGTGAGGGACTGGACGTATTGGAGTATTTCATGTCCGCCCACGGTGCACGTAAGGGTCTGTCCGATACGGCACTGCGTACCGCAGACTCCGGTTACCTGACAAGACGTCTTGTAGACGTTTCCCAGGATCTGATCATCCGTGAGTCTGACTGCTGTGAAGGAAAAGAGATCCCAGGCATGTATGTGAAGGCATTCATGGACGGGAAGGAAGAGATCGAGAGCCTGCAGGAGCGTATCACCGGCAGATTTGCCTGTGAAGATATCTGCGACAAGGACGGAAACGTACTTGTGAAGGCAAACCATATGATTACGCCGAGACGTGCGGCATTGGTGATGAGCCAGGGCGTCAATGAGAAGGGAGAACCCCTGACCAGGGTGAAGATCCGTACCATCCTGACCTGCCGTTCCCACATTGGTGTCTGCGCCAAGTGTTACGGAGCCAACATGGCTACCGGACAGCCGGTACAGGTAGGTGAGGCTGTCGGTATCATCGCAGCTCAGTCCATCGGTGAGCCTGGTACACAGCTGACCATGCGTACCTTCCACACCGGCGGTGTGGCCGGAGACGATATCACACAGGGTCTTCCCCGTGTAGAGGAATTGTTTGAGGCCAGAAAGCCGAAGGGACTTGCGATCATCACCGAATTTGGCGGTGTTGCCACCATAAAGGATACCAAGAAGAAGCGTGAAGTCATTGTGACCAACGAGGAGACGGGAGAGACCAAGGCATACCTGATTCCTTACGGATCCAGAATCAAGATTATGGACGGGGCGGTGCTGGAGGCCGGTGATGAGCTGACCGAAGGTAGTGTCAACCCCCACGATATCCTGAAGATCAAGGGTATCCGTGCAGTACAGGATTACATGATTCAGGAAGTTCAGCGTGTATACCGTCTGCAAGGTGTTGAGATCAACGATAAGCATATTGAAGTGATCGTGCGCCAGATGCTGAAGAAGATCCGGGTAGAGAACAACGGAGATTCCGAATTCCTGCCGGGAACCCTTATAGATGCACTGGAGTTTGAAGATACCAATGCAAGACTCATTGAAGAAGGCTTAGAGCCCGCGGAAGGCAAACAGGTTATGCTGGGAATCACCAAGGCATCCCTGGCCACCAATTCCTTCCTCTCAGCGGCATCCTTCCAGGAGACAACCAAGGTACTGACCGAGGCTGCCATCAAGGGTAAGGTCGATCCGTTGATCGGTCTGAAGGAGAACGTCATTATCGGTAAGCTGATCCCGGCCGGAACCGGCATGAAGCGCTATCGGGATATCAGACTCAGCTCTGACATTAAGGAGATGGAGGATATTGACTTCGAGGACTACGATTACAGCGATGAGGACTACTATGACGAGTATCCAGCTGAAGAGTCCGGCGAAGAGCTGACGGACGAGGAATACGTCGATGAAGGTGAGACGGAAGAGTAAATCTTAGCGGAACCTTACATTTACAGGAAGGGGTTTCCATGATAACCTTGACGGTAAATGATGAAGACACGACAAAAGGCAAGAGAAATGTTTAAGGCCGGCATCCATTTGGATGCCGGTTCTTTTTTGCCTTAGAAAAGTGTGTCCTGTGACATGAAAAAGTGTGTCTTCAGAAGGAGGTTATGCATGGAAAGAAGAACAGCAGATCGGATTGCCGGACTGCACCTGCCGGAGTATGTAGAAAAATTATTGAATGATGCCAGGGCTGTTATCCTGCCGAGGACGCGGGAAGAATTGCTGAAGCTGGCTATGGGAGGCTCGGATCAGCTTCAATTTCAGGTTGCATATGAAGTGGAAGGAAAGGGAAGTATACAGGAAGCCACAGTCACCAGGTGTAAAAATGGTATTGTGGTGAACTATATGGACGATTATATGAGACGAAGGGATCCGGACTGTCTTGTGGTGGCGGATGACCGGGATACTGACAAGCCGCGCTTCCGGGACCTCTATCACTATGATTTTGAGGAACTTCGCAGGTGTACCTATGAGTGGCTGAGAAAGCAGGAATTGATCGTATTCCCCTTCAAGTCCGGTGGCCGGGAATATGGTTACGATTCTGTGTGCATTGCTCCGGCAAATGCGGGCTTCTTCGCGGCGGGATTAGCGGATCTTCAGGAATTTCTGGACATCGACGCGATTGACGGGGGATTTGAACCCAAGGCGCTGCTGCTTCTGGCTCCGCCCTTTCGGCACACGCATTTTGACGGCAGGCAGGTGGTGGTGCATAACCGCCTTCCGGGAATCCATGAGGTATACTCTTATAATCTTTATCCGGGTCCCAGCGCGAAAAAGGGGATATACGGGGTGCTGCTGAACATAGGCGAGGAGGAGGGCTGGATCACAGCCCATGCTTCCACGGTAAAAGTAGTCACGCCTTATGACAATGAAATCGTTATCCTGCATGAGGGTGCTTCCGGCGGCGGAAAGAGCGAGATGCTGGAGGATATCCACAAGGAGCCGGATGGTCGTATCGTGCTGGGAGAGAACATCCGGACCGGGGAGAAGGATTATCTTGTCCTGCACGAAACCTGCGAACTGCTTCCGGTGACGGACGATATGGCACTGTGTCATCCGGCGATTCAGAACGAGAGCCGCAAGCTGGTAGTAACGGACGCGGAATCCGCCTGGTTCCTGCGTCTGGATAACATCAGAGGCTACGGGGATTCTCCGCGTTACGAGAAGATATTCACACAACCGAAGGAACCCCTGATTTTTCTGAATATCCAGGGCGTTCCGGGAGCAACCTGCCTGGTGTGGGAGCATACCCTGGATCATGACGGTCAGCCATGCCCCAATCCGCGGGTGATCCTGCCGAGAAGACTGGTGCCAAATGCCATAAGGACGCCGGTGGAGGTGGATATACGCAGCTTCGGGGTCCGGGCGCCTGCCTGTACCAGAGAGAATCCCACCTACGGGATCCTGGGTATCTTCCAGATCCTTCCGCCGGCGCTGGCCTGGCTCTGGAGGCTGGTGTCTCCCAGAGGCTACAAGAACCCAAGCATTATTGATTCCGGTGAGATGAAGAGTGAGGGCGTCGGTTCTTACTGGCCGTTCGCTGCGGGCAAGATGGTGACGCAGGCAAACCTGCTCCTTCAGCAGATCGTTCATTCCGGCGGCACCCGCTATGTTCTGATCCCCAATCAGCATATCGGTGCCTATGAAGTAAGCTTCATGCCCCAATGGATCGCCAGGGAATACATTGCCCGTCGGGGCGGAGCCAAGTTTAAGCCGGAGAATCTGGTGGAAGCACGTTGTCCGCTTCTGGGCTTTGCGCTGAAGTCGCTGCGGGTGGACGGCCAATATATCCGCCGTGCGTTTCTGCGGCCCGAAACGCAGAGCGAGGTGGGCGAAGACGGCTATGATGCCGGGGCACAGATCCTGACAGATTTCTTCCGCAAGGAGCTTGCGAAGTATGATAAGGAAGAATTGGATCCGCTGGGAAGAGAGATCATTCATGCTTTTATGATAGACGCTTCCGTGCAGGACTATATGGAACTGATCCCTATGAGGGTATAGATATCACCAAATTAGGGGAAGCTTATAGATAGTTCAGCCCGCGCCATTCAGCAAAAAAATAAAAAAAACCTTGACATCTGCGTCCGGCGCTTATATAATAATTTAGCGTGCATACAAATGCACTTTATCATTTTTACAGGAGGTGAAAAGACTGCCAACATTTAACCAGTTAGTAAGAAAAGGAAGACAGACATCCGTGAAGAAGTCTACAGCGCCGGCTCTGCAGAAGGGGTATAACTCCCTGAGAAAGCGCCCGACCGATGCTTCTGCACCCCAGAAGAGAGGTGTTTGTACAGCTGTTAAGACTGCTACTCCTAAGAAGCCTAACTCAGCTCTTCGTAAGATCGCCAGAGTACGTCTTTCTAACGGAATCGAAGTTACCAGCTACATTCCCGGCGAAGGTCACAATCTGCAGGAGCACAGCGTTGTTCTGATCCGTGGCGGAAGAGTAAAGGACTTACCTGGTACCAGATACCACATTATCCGTGGTACATTGGATACGGCAGGTGTTGCGAACAGACGCCAGGCCCGCTCCAAGTATGGCGCCAAGAAGCCGAAAGCCGCTAAGAAGTAATTAGCGCACCAATAGTATCACAAACTGATCTATGGTTAGTGTTGGAAAGCGCAAACGCGCATCCTGTTGAAGATACAGCAGGAGAACATTCTTTTGAATATATTTCCGCACGAACACATTAGAGGTAAACATGTGAGTACCGTTGAATTAATCAAAAAAGAAAAATGGTGCATATACAGGGAACACAAGCAATCCTGTAGGTGTACAACATGGTTAAGGAGGGAAGGAACGTGCCACGTAAAGGACATACTCAGAAAAGAGACGTATTAGCAGATCCGTTGTACAACAACAAAGTGGTCACCAAGCTTATCAATAACATCATGTTAGATGGTAAGAAGGGCGTAGCCCAGAAGATTGTATACGGAGCATTTGAGCGTGTTGCTGCTAAGACCGACAAGCCGGCTATCGAAGTATTCGAAGCGGCTATGAACAACGTAATGCCTATGCTGGAAGTAAAGGCAAGACGTATCGGCGGAGCAACCTATCAGGTACCAATCGAGGTCCGGGCAGACCGTCGTCAGGCTCTGGCGCTTCGCTGGTTGACCGCATACTCTCGTAAGAGAGGCGAGAAGACCATGGAAGAACGGTTGGCCAATGAGATTATGGATGCAGCCAACAATACAGGCGCATCTGTAAAGAAGAAAGAAGATATGCACAAGATGGCAGAAGCGAACAAGGCTTTCGCGCACTATCGTTTCTAGTCTTCGCGTCATATTTTTGTCCAAGAAATATAGGAGGAAAAAAACTTGGCTGGAAGAGAATATCCATTAGAGAGAACCAGGAATATCGGTATTATGGCGCACATCGATGCTGGTAAGACCACATTGACCGAGCGTATTCTGTATTATACCGGTATCAATTATAAGATTGGTGATACTCATGAGGGTACTGCTACCATGGACTGGATGGAGCAGGAGCAGGAAAGAGGAATTACCATAACTTCAGCCGCGACAACCTGTCACTGGACTTTGCAGGAGAACTGCAAAGCAAAGCCCGGTGCTCTTGAGCACCGTATCAATATCATTGATACTCCGGGACACGTTGACTTTACTGTTGAAGTTGAGCGTTCACTCCGTGTACTGGACGGCGCTGTCGGCGTTTTCTGTGCTAAGGGTGGAGTTGAACCTCAGTCCGAAAATGTATGGCGTCAGGCTGACACATACAATGTACCGAGAATGGCATTCATCAACAAGATGGACATTCTGGGCGCCAATTTCTATGGCGCTGTAGACCAGATCCGTAAGCGTCTTGGAAAAAATGCCATCGTTCTTCAGTTGCCCATCGGCAAGGAGGACGAGTTTAAAGGAATTATCGATCTGTTTGAAATGAAAGCCTACATCTATAATGATGAAAAGGGCGATAACATTTCTATTGTAGACATTCCTGAAGATATGAAGGATGAAGCAGAGCTGTACCGTTCCGAGCTGGTGGAGAAGATCTGCGAGCTGGACGACGATCTGATGCTGGAGTATCTGGAGGGAGAGGAGCCTTCCGTGGAAGCAATGAAGGCTGCCTTAAGAAAAGCGACCTGCGAATGTACGGCAGTACCGGTTTGCTGTGGTTCCGCATACAGGAATAAGGGTGTTCAGAAGCTTCTGGACGCGATCCTGGAATATATGCCGGCGCCTACAGACATTCCGTCCATCAAGGGTGTTGACCTGGATGGCAACGAGGTGGAGCGTCACTCATCCGATGAGGAGCCCTTCTCCGCGCTGGCATTTAAGATCATGACAGACCCATTCGTTGGAAAGCTGGCATTCTTCCGTGTGTATTCCGGTACGATGAACTCCGGTTCTTACGTACTGAATGCTACTAAGGGTAAGAAGGAACGTGTAGGACGTATCCTTCAGATGCACGCCAACAAGCGTGCAGAGCTGGATAAGGTTTATTCCGGCGATATCGCAGCAGCAGTTGGATTCAAGCTTACTACTACCGGTGATACCATCTGTGATGAACAGCATCCGGTAATCCTTGAGTCCATGGAATTCCCGGAGCCGGTTATTGAGCTGGCTATTGAGCCTAAGACCAAGGCCGGTCAGGGCAAGATGGGTGAAGCGCTTGCGAAGCTGGCAGAAGAAGATCCTACCTTCCGGGCACACACCAACACGGAGACAGGACAGACCATCATTGCAGGTATGGGTGAGCTCCATCTGGAGATCATCGTTGACCGTCTGCTTCGTGAGTTCAACGTAGAAGCAAACGTAGGTGCACCTCAGGTTGCGTACAAGGAGACCATTACCAAGGCTGTGGACGTGGACAGCAAGTATGCGAAGCAGTCCGGCGGACGTGGTCAGTACGGACACTGTAAGGTACACTTTGAGCCCATGGATGCCAACGGAGACGAGCTGTTCAAGTTCGAATCCACGGTTGTCGGCGGTGCCATCCCCAAGGAGTATATTCCGGCGGTTGGCGAAGGTATCGAGGAGGCTACCAAGGCAGGTATCCTGGCAGGCTTCCCGGTGGTTGGCATATATGCCAATGTATATGATGGCTCTTACCATGAGGTTGACTCCAGTGAGATGGCCTTCCATATCGCGGGTTCTCTGGCATTTAAGGACGCTATGTCCAAGGCAGCGCCGATTCTGCTTGAGCCCATCATGAAGGTGGAAGTAACCATGCCGGAGGAGTATATGGGTGACGTAATCGGTGACCTGAATTCCCGTCGTGGACGTATCGAGGGTATGGATGATCTGGGAGGCGGAAAGATTGTTCGCGCATTAGTTCCGTTGGCCGAGATGTTCGGTTACTCCACTGATCTGCGTTCCAAGACGCAGGGTCGTGGTAACTACTCCATGTTCTTTGAGAAATACGAGCCGGTACCAAAATCCGTGCAGGAAAAAGTTATTTCTGCAAAAGGTAAGTAAAGTATTGAAAAATACTTGAAAAATCAGTGATTATTTAATATAATCATAAGTAACGAACTTAAAAAACAGCCCAAAGAGGCAACAATATTAAGGAGGACGTAATAAAATGGCTAAAGCTAAATTTGAAAGATCCAAACCGCATTGTAATATCGGAACCATCGGTCACGTTGACCATGGTAAGACAACTCTGACAGCGGCTATTACCAAGGTTCTGTCTGAGAGAGTTGCTGGTAACACTGCTACCGACTTCGAGAACATCGATAAGGCTCCCGAAGAGAGAGAGAGAGGAATCACCATCTCTACCGCACACGTTGAGTATGAGACCGAGAAGAGGCACTACGCACACGTTGACTGCCCAGGCCATGCTGACTACGTTAAGAACATGATCACCGGAGCTGCTCAGATGGACGGCGCTATCCTGGTAGTTGCTGCTACCGATGGTGTTATGGCTCAGACCAAGGAGCACATCCTTCTGTCCCGTCAGGTAGGCGTTCCTTACATCGTTGTATTCATGAACAAGTGCGACATGGTTGACGATGAGGAGTTGCTGGAGCTGGTTGAGATGGAGATCACCGAGCAGTTGGAAGAGTATGGTTTCACAGATTGCCCGATCGTAAAGGGTTCTGCTCTGAAGGCTCTGGAAGATCCCAGCAGCGAGTGGGGCGACAAGATCATGGAGCTGATGGATACCATTGATGAGTATATCCCTGATCCCCAGAGAGCAACTGACAAGCCTTTCCTTATGCCTGTTGAGGACGTATTCACCATCACCGGTCGTGGTACCGTTGCTACCGGTAGAGTAGAGCGTGGTACTCTTCATCTGAATGAGGAAGTTGAAATCGTTGGTATTAAGGAAGAGACTCGTAAGACCGTTGTTACCGGTATCGAGATGTTCCGTAAGCTGCTTGACGAGGCTCAGGCTGGTGATAACATCGGCGCACTGCTTCGTGGCGTTCAGAGAACCGAGATCGAAAGAGGACAGGTTCTTGCAAAGCCCGGCACTGTTACCTGCCACACCAAGTTTACCGCTCAGGTATACGTTCTGACCAAGGATGAAGGCGGCCGTCATACTCCGTTCTTCAACAACTACAGACCTCAGTTCTACTTCCGGACAACCGACGTTACCGGTGTCTGCAATCTGCCGGATGGCGTTGAGATGTGCATGCCTGGTGATAACGTAGAGATGACCATCGAGCTGATCCACCCGATCGCTATGGAGCAGGGTCTTACCTTCGCTATCCGTGAAGGTGGTAGAACCGTTGGTTCTGGCCGTGTAGCTACCATCATCGAGTAATTTGGTTAGCAATGAGCTAAGCGCATAAATAGACGTAAAAAGAGTCACGTCATGTTCGCATGAACGTGGCTCTTTTTACGTCTTTGCCATAGATCGTGAATAGTATCCCCAGTTCCAGGAAAAGGACGCTATTGTCATCGGGATCAGCAAGGATTCCGTGGCTTCCCACAAGAAGTTTCAGGAGAATTTGTTGAAAGAGGACGACGACCATAAGCGGTAATCAGCCTGGTTTCGTCCAACTATAAAGGTTAAATGAAAAGCCAAAGAGCTACAACTCTTTGGCTTTTCGTTTGGTCTGAACTAGAAATTCTCATTTCTTATTTGCCTGTAAATACTATAAGTACATGTGGCGTGCTGCATTTTCAGTTATGTGCGCGAAACGGTTTTCTATTCCTAAAATTAACTTTTTACATGCTCAATCAGACAATATCTACATGAAGCGTAAGAAGTTTTGTTGAAAACGTAAGAAGTTTACAGAGGAAAGTCAGAAAAAATTATGGTATCATAAAAACAGAGATAAGTAGGCGTGAAAGAAAATCTGAAAGATGGGAAAGGTTTATGGCTGAAAAAAATAAGAAGGTTACGATGGAAGACATTGCGGAACATCTGCATGTGTCAAGGGCGTTGGTTTCCTATGCGTTGTCAGATAAATATGGCGTCAGTGAAGAGATGAAGAAGCAGATTCTGACAACGGCAGTTGAAATGGGGTACTTTGACCGTAATACCATGCCGAGAAAGAACAGAAAAGAGGTATATGTTCTGGTGGGGGCGGAATTCCTAAATGAGGGAAGCTTCTTTACAAGGATCATTGCAGGGATCGAGGAGGGCGCCCGGGAGCAGAAGCTGAATATGAATCTTATCACGTTCCAGGAGGAATGTGAGATGAATGGGGTCATCAGCAAGGTTACCGGCGGCAATACCTATGGGCTGATCGTCATCCGTCAGATTTCCAATGAAGTGCTGGAACTGCTGGCAAAAATCAAGATACCTAAGGTCTTTGTTGATTTGATATCCCCGCAGTCTTCTTTATATGAGGTGAGGATCAATAATTTTGCTAATATGATGAGTCTGACGGAATATGTGATCCAAAAAGGACACAGGAGGATCTTGTTTGTGGGGGATGTGGGATGGGCGCTGAGTTTTGAGGAGCGTTACCGAGGGTATGTCTATACCATGAAAAAGTATGGTATTCCATGCGAAGCAGTGACTGGGTCGGATAAAAACAGGGTATATTCCTTTGATCGGGAGACTGTAAGAAATAAGTTAAAGAATAATTTCTATACGGCTTTTGTATGTGTGAACGACAGTGTTGCGGATTATGTATATCAGGACATTAGGGAACAGGGATTCCGCATCCCAGAAGATATATCTGTAGTGGGTTTCGACGATGTGTCAAAGGCTGTCAAATATGATCCTCCCCTTACCACCATGCATATTCCAAAATTTGAAATGGGAAAGGTCGCGTTTGAAACGCTGGCGGATCAATACCGGGAAGGAAGTCACAGCAGAATCGTCTGCTTAAATGCGGATCTGAAGGAAAGAGCGTCTATTTGCCACGTGATGAATGCTTAAAATCGCAATTGTCGAGCGTATAAGAGGAGCATAGGGCAATGTACGGAAACAAATCAGAATCAACGGAGGATATCAACATGAAACCAGGAAAAAAAATTATTGCGCTTCTTTTAACCGTTGCCATGATCGGTACGATTCCGGTCACTGGATGCGAAAGGAAAGCTTCGAATGTCAAGCCTGAGGTCAGGCTGAATGCCAAGGAAGCTTATATTGCTCTGAAGGGGATTCAGAAGTGGCGTTTTGAAAAGACGGAAGAGGGATGGAAATTCGATGGCGTGTACGCCACGGAAAAGGGAAAGGAAGAAAAGGTTTTTTGCGGCACCAGCGGAAAACTGGACGAGAATGATAAGCTTGTTATGAGCGGTGAGTATTTTAATGTCCAGGCTGCGGTAAACGAGAACGATATCGGAAATTATGTGGACGGGATGGTAACCGATATTAAAGTGGAGGAGACGGAGGGAGAAAAATCACTGCTCCTTACCGGAAAAGGCTTTACTTCCAGACTGACGGCTTCCAGTGATGACTTATATATCACAAGAAAGATTACGCTGACAGTGCCTAGAGATATACCGATCTATGAGTCAGAGGTATCCTTTACCTTAAGAAGTGATCTGGGAGCGTTTTATGAATACGGCTATATCCTGACACATGCCAATGATGAAGAGCAGACACCGGTTCCCTATGCTTTTCCTGCAATCACAAGTAAGCTGACAGATCAGCGCAATTCGGAAAAGCAATATACCTATACGGAAGTTATGGATTATTACAATACAAGTGAATGCTTTAAGACTGCCAGAAGAAAAGAAAACATAAATGGTTTTATGGAGCTGGGAGTTCTGTCTACAGACGCGGAACTGAAGGCGGATACGGAGTATACATTAACCGAACGGATCTCCGTGAAAGACGGAAGGAATGACAGCTATTATGATATGATCGGGGATGCCAGAGAAGAGTACAGTAAAATCTACCAGGTTCCGGTGGAACAGATCGCTGCTGCAAACGGTAATATGGGCGTATCCGACTGGCTTGACGCGGCTTATGGCGCAATCCGGGATATTGTTGATATGAGAGGACGGCCTGCGGGAGATGACCATGACTGGGGACCCTATGGATATCAAAACGGCGGTCCGGAGGCTTTTGGCTCTACCGATCTTCTGAAAGGCCTGATCCGCTATGCAAAGGCAACTGGGGATGAAGAAACATATCAGTTCGGATTGACGTATTTAAAGAAAATGATTACGCCGGATGAAAATGGAAACGGTTATATTATGCCGTTGAACAAATATTATCCGGAAGAAGCATATGCGGACGACATGTATTTCTATCGGGCTTATTCCGGCAACGGAAAATACTCGCCGGAGGACAGCTGGGATTCCTCACAACCCAGAATCGGTGCCTTTAAGTACTATTCGAGAGTACTGAATATCGGTGAGCTGGGACTTGTCACGGGAGATGAGGATGTTCAGAAAGCTTTTTTGAGTCTTATGCCGTTGATCAAGAAGATGCGGGGAGAGGATTTTGAACAGGCAGTGGAATGGAATTTTGACTGCACTCCGGCGATGGATTATGAGAACGGGGGAAGCGGCGGAGCTGCAGCCATGTGGGCGGAGCTTATGCTGGTCGCCGCGAAGACAGAGGAGGATGAGACGGTAAAAGAGGAGTATATAGAGCTTGCCAAAGGCGCAATCCGGCGATCCAATGAGCAGGGCTTTCCCCGGTCTTCGAGCCTTCGGGAATACCCGAAGCCGGAATCCATCGGATATGCGATCCGCGCGAACCTGGAATTATATGAAATGACGGATGAGAAGTATTACCTGGAAAATGCGCTGGAGATTTACAACGGGATCTATTTCTATTATTTTGCTGATTCCCATCCCTATACTTATTATCAGACCATGGGATACGGATATGCTTGCGCAAGGGAACGATGGGAAGCTTTTATGGAGATGGTGGAATCCATTGTTCTGGTAGCGCCGATCTTAAAGTACACGGATGACACCCAGTTGCTGGAATTGATCTATACCACAGAAAATTCTGCATTATGGACATTGCCGATAAACGGATATCCGGATGGTTATCTGGGAGGACATTCCGACTGGCTTGACGCACTGTATGTACCCTTTGAGCAGCCCACCGGTGCCATGGGCGATAATCCTACGGTTGACGGCGGTGGAATGAGTTATCTGAGGCACTCCAAGGAACTTTATGGCATTGGGGAGATCTTCACTGGGGTGCTCACCTTTGCAACCTTTGCCGATTCCGAAAACAGCAATATCTCCATCTTTGCATATCATGCGGCAACGGACAGAGAGATCAATCAGGAAGAACAGAATTTTAAACTTTTTAATGCAGCAAAGCAAAAAGAGACTACAATTTTGACTTTTGACAATTTTAAGGGCGGAACGTATACCGTTACCATTGATGATAAGGTCTTCGGAGCCTTTTCCGATACACAGCTTAGGAATGGAATTCCATATACGCTGGAGGGAAGAGCAGCGAAGTCTGTGAACGTAAAGAGAACGGGCGATGGAGAAGATGCCAAAGAATGGGACAATACCGTGGCAGGTATCGAGGCCAGTGATTCCGTAAGCACCAGGCTGAAACTGGATACAAACAATGCGTCCCATCATATCATTGAAACAAGCATCAGTGAGGCCTTTGACAAGGATACCACCACCAGGCTGGTTACAAGAATGAACTCGGCAGAGATCAGTCATGTAAGCAACAGTCGTATCTATGTGCGGATAACTGCAGTGAACGAGGATGGAGAAGCGGGGGCGCCGGAGGTCTTTATGGTGGAGCCATCAAATGTGGAGGTAGGTGTTCTCGAAGACTTTGGCTATACCAATCCTCAGGACGGCTCCAGCATAGAGGGATGGTCAGCCAAGGCTGCGAACTATTCCGGAGAGATCGCGTTGCTTTCTGACTGCAATGGCTTTAAGGATTATCCAGAGGAGGCGTCAAAGCAGCCACAGGGATATATGGCAGTTTACAAGCCCCAGTATGCAGGGGAGGATACGGATACTTTTACAAAGACATTTTCCGTGGATCTGTCAACATATCATATCTTTGATTTTTATCCGTACACAAAGAATGTATCCGGAAGGTTCTCCCTGAAGGTATCGGTGGCAGGACAGGAAAAGATATTGCTGGATCAGGTGGAAGGCTTTGACAGGTACTGTTACCGCTTTGACCTTGCTGAATTTGGTATAGGACAGCAGGATGTCACAGTGACCATGATCTCCGAGGGAAGAAACAGAGGATTTGCGGTCACCCGCATGATGTTTGTCAAGGATACGGAGTACGATGGCAAGAGCGATCTGGCAGGGTTGACATATACTACCAATGCGTTGGTGGATCAAGCCGGAGGGCTTATCATCACCAATCCGGATGATATGTCAGGGATGTCAGAGACGACATATTCTCTGGGCGAGTTTGATCCGAGAGATTATAAAGAGATTGAAGTGGTGTCTGGCCTTACCATGGAGATGAACGGCAAGTATGCCATAGAGGCCAAGATATACAAAGAAGGAACGGCGATGCCGGTTTATACGCTGGATAAAACGCTGATCTTTACGGAGACACCCACAAGAATTCCTCTTGGTTCTTTCCCAGGCGGGAACGCGGCTTACCGGATGGAGGTCTCCTACTATAGTCATTCCGGGAAGAACATAGATACCATAGCGGTAGATACAATCCGTTTAAACAGTGACAGGATTGCAAAGACGGTCAATGTTGTGAGACGAGATGAGACAGAAGGCAATGTGCTGGACGGATGGAAGAGCAACTGGGCGTTTGCAGATAGCGACGGATATATCATAAATACAAATCCGGATCAGGCCTATGGCAGCATTTATTACGAGAATCTGACGGTTGACCTTGATCGGACGCCGATCTTGCGCTTTTTCGTCAGTGACGTAAAAAACCATACCGCTTATACATTGAAGGTCAATGATGGAACATTCGCGGAGGATATATTGCTGGCGGTGCAGACGGATGTGCCGGGAAGCTATGAGGTGAATCTTCGCGACCGTTTAAACCGGGGCGGCGTTGTCCGGCTTCGCATGGACTTCTACGTACTGCATGATGCTTCTGATCCGGGCGGCGTAAAACTGGACCGTGTGGAGCTTCTTGACGGAAGGACGGCATACGAGAAGGCCAGTGAGCATACGTTTTCCACTACAATAAGTGAGAATTTTATGGTAGA
This sequence comes from uncultured Lachnospiraceae bacterium, assembly GCA_934434905.1. GTDB lineage: Bacteria > Bacillota > Clostridia > Lachnospirales > Lachnospiraceae > 14-2. The sequence goes on from CAKSAI010000030.1 coordinate 18,422, forward strand.
TCTTGCACAGACGCCGTACGTCAGCGTAAATATTTCTGATCTCACCTATGGCTTCAGCTGGCTGATCTATGTGGAGGAAAACGGGAAACAGTATGAATTGAAAACAGTGTACGAATCGGTATATGGGAAAATGTACTTCCGAAAGAAGGTGGGATCCTTTAAGTATGATCTGCGGGACATACTGCCGGCTGGCGGAGACGTCCGAAACCTGAAGCTGATCATAAAAACAGATGGCGAAGGAACAGAACTTGCTTTCCGGTGGATCCGCCTTACCCAATTTAACGATGTGGAGGTTCCAAATAGCTGCGCGGTAATC
>CAKSAI010000031.1 GCA_934434905.1 uncultured Lachnospiraceae bacterium
GAAGAAGTCTCTGAAGGAGGAACTGATGGAGGAGGCTCTGCGGCATGCGCATGACCATGAGCATGAACATGAGCACGATCACGACCATCATGAACACGAACATGAACATGAGCATGACCATCATGACCACGGGGAAGGCTGCACCTGCGGCTGTCACGACCACGAGCATCACCATCACGACCATGAGGGGCATCATCATGCGGATGATGTGTTTACCAGTTGGGGTGTGGAAACACCGCACAAGTTTACAAAGGAAATCATTGAGAATGCCATGAAAGCATTCTGCGATACCGAGGATTACGGTGTGATCCTTCGTGCCAAGGGAATGGTTCCTGTTGAGGATGGATCCTGGATCTACTTCGATATGGTGGACGGTGAGTATGAGCTGCGTACCGGAGAGCCGGATTATACGGGACGTCTCTGCGTGATTGGAACCGATATTGTGGAAGAGAAGCTGAATACACTGTTCGGTCTGAATTAGAAAGGCGGAATGATAGAGATGGAAGTACCAGTATACTTATTTACCGGATTTATGGACAGCGGAAAGACCACGCTGATCCGTCAGACCCTGGTGGACGAAGATTTCGGCGCGGGTGCGAAGACACTGCTGATCGCCTGTGAAGACGGGGAAGTGGAGTACGATGAAAACGAGCTTTTAAAGGCCAACACCAAGCTTGTAATGATCGAGAAGGAAGATGATTTCAATGAGATCACTTTAAAGAAGCTGGATGACACCTACCACCCGGATCAGATTTTTATTGAATATAACGGAACCTGGGAGGTGGCAACGATCCTGGAGATGAAGCTGCCGAAGAACTGGACCTTGGTGCAGTCTCTGGCTACGGTAGATGCAACGACCTTTGAGGTGTATTTGAACAATATGCGGACCATGATCATGGAGCAGTTGTTTGCGGCGGATGTGGTGATCTTCAACCGCTGTGACGACAATACCCCCAAGGGCAAGTTCCGCCGGGTTGTCAAGGCCAAGAACCGCAAGGCTCAGATCGCCTATGAGCGGGCAGACGGTACGGTGGACGACGGGGAGATGGAGGAACTGCCTTACGACATTACCCAGGATATCATTGAGATCACAGACATGGATTATGGCATCTGGTATCTGGATGCGCTGGATGATCCGAAGAAATACGAGGGCAAGAAGGTGCGTTTCCTGGCTCTGGTCTACCGACCGGAGGGAAAGCTTAAGAAGGGCGTTTTCATTCCGGGACGTTTTGCCATGACCTGCTGCGCAGCGGATATCACCTTCGTGGGCTTTAAGTGTAAGTATGACCGCGCTTCGGAGATTCCGCATCGATCCTGGATCACCATCACTGCGGAGATGAAGACGGAATTCGCTCTGGAATACAAGGGCAAGGGGCCGGTGCTGTATGCCATAGATTGGCAGCCAGCCGAGAAGCCGGAAGAGGAATTGGTGTATTTTAATTAAAGGTTCAGCCGGGAAAGGAGGCGCAGCCAGTATGGAAAAATGCAGATATGAGATCATGCACGGCCAGCAAACAGTGGCGTTGATTGATCTGCAGGGGCATTGTGAGGTATATGAGAAGGCGTTTATGCCATACGCCCTTTATCTGGAACCGGATGCAGAGGATATTGATACTTTGGTAAACAATGTCACGAATTTTTATTATTGGTGTGCAAACCGGATACTGACTTTAGATCGAACCTATGCGAAAGAAATCTTAAATAATATCGGCGCTGCCCAGGCAGTGACGGATCGGGAACGTGCTCAGATCGCACTTACCTATCGTTGCCTGTCATTGACGGACATCTATTGGGTAAGAAAGCAGGGGGATATGGTCTCCTACGATGAGGTCAATCTTTATGAGAACCATCTGAGCAATGCATTTGTTGATGTTTCCCTGAGAGGAAAGCAGATGACAGTGGAGAACCAGGGGCTTATCCGGGATCTGTCTACGAACGGCTGTTTTCCGAAAGCCTGGCTTAGAAGAAGGGATGGATTTTATCTGCTGAAGGGCGGCGGAGCGGAGATTGTGGAGCGGGAGGTGCTTGCCAGCCGGATATGTCAATGCTTTCGTTGTCGGCAGGTTGTTTATCAGGAGGAGATGTTTGAAGGGGAGAAGGTGTCTGTCAGCAGACTCATGACCTCCCGCCAACAGAGCATCGTCTCAAGGGAAGCGTTTGAAATCTATGCCGCAAACCGGGAACTGGATCCGGAGAAATACATTTTGCAGTTGGATGGTGAATCATTCTATCGGATGAATATATTGGATTATCTGATTGGAAATACGGATCGCCATTGGGGCAACTGGGGCTTCTTAGTGGATAACCGTACAAATCAGCCCTTATATCTTCACCCATTGATGGATTTCAACCAGGCATTCCATGCCTATGATACTGTAGAGGGGGCAGGCTGCCAGACCGTAAGAACCCGGAGAATGACCCAGAAGGAAGCAGCCCTTGTCGCTGTTAAGCAGGTGGGGCTTGGCCAGATAAAAGAGATTGAAGAGGGATGGTTTTCCGGGAAAAAGCAGGAATATGAGATGTTTCAGAAGAGATTGGGGATTTTGAGGGAATGTGAATAAAAATTGTTCGACCTTATGATGGAAAGAAAAAGAGGAAGATCCATATGAAAAAGAAATTATTTGTAATCATAGCTGTCATGGCGGTGTTGCTCCTGACTCTGACTGCCTGCGGCAAGGAAAATACTTATAAGCGGGAGATCGAGGATGCATGGACGAAGACCAACGGCTATGAATCGGCAAGCTATTCTTACCAGAACGGCTACAACGATGAGGATGGCAGCAGTGTTACCAAGAGCATCGAGGGAGCCTATAACCGCACAGAGGAAGCGTGGAGCCAGGTCAGTGATTACGGAAGCCTGGGAAAAGGGAAGCAGGAAGAGGTAATCTCCCCGGATGGAATCTATATGCGGTATAATCTGAATGACGAAGGCTGGGGATCCTGGACACCGATCAATGGCGAGCTGCCGGAGTATGCCTCCTATCTGAAAACCTTGTTTGCACAGGAGATCTCCTATGAGAATATTGCCTCCATTGAGAAAACGGAGGAGGATGGCGAGTACCTCTATACGCTGACATACAAGAAGAGCTATATGCAGAGTCGTGTGGCAGATCAGTTAGAGGCCGCCAGATCCTATCTGGAGATATATGAAGATACTGCATCCAGCATGGGAGAACTGGAAGAACTGGAGGCAAAGATCGAGAATCTTGAGAAGATGTCGAATGCTACCGGGGCGCTTCTCTATTACGTGGATAAGGAAGGAAATCTTACAGGGCTTGGCAGCCGGATGGAGATGGAAGGCGAGAACGCTACCTATGCCATGCTTAAGTTGTGGGATTTTGACAAGGTATCCTTCAAAGGATATACGGAGAATCCGTGAACATAGCTATCCGGTAAGGTATCGTAAGAACAAGAAGAGAGGAGTTCGACATGTTGCGGATCGGATGCCATCTGTCTTCCTCCAAGGGCTTTTTTGCCATGGGAGAGGACGCGGTAAAAATAAACGCCAATACATTCCAGTTTTTTACCAGAAACCCAAGGGGCGGCAAGGCAAAGGAGCTGGATCTTGAGGATGTTCACGCCTATAACACGTTTGCAAGGGAGCATGATATCGCCCATATCCTGGCACATGCGCCCTACACCCTGAATGCCTGTGCCAAGGATGAGGGGCTGCGTGAGTTTGCCAGGGAGACCATGGCGGATGATCTTATGCGCCTGTCCCATCTGCCGGGAGCTATGTATAATTTTCATCCCGGAAGCCATGTGGGGCAGGGGGTAGAGCAGGGGTTTTCCTATATTGCAGACCTGCTCAATGCGATCATCAAGCCGGAGCAGAACACCACGATTCTCTTAGAGACTATGGCCGGAAAGGGCAGCGAGGTAGGAAGAAGCTTCGAAGAGCTCCGCAGTATCCTGGATGCAGTTAAGCTTACAGAGAAGATGGGTGTCTGCCTGGATACCTGCCATGTGTACGACGCAGGCTATGATATTGTGGATCATCTGGATGATGTGCTGTCGGAATTTGACCGGATCATCGGTCTCAATCGGCTGAAAGCCATCCATCTGAATGACAGCAAGAATCCCTTTGCCAGCCATAAGGATCGGCATGAGAGAATCGGCGAGGGCAGTATCGGGCTGGAAGCCATGGTGCGTATCATCAATCATCCCGCGCTTAAGAATCTGCCGTTTTTCTTAGAGACACCCAATGAGCTGCCGGGATATGGAGCGGAGATTGCATTGCTGCGGGAGCGGTATCAGGGATAAACAGGGAGGAAGCATTGTGTACCGTATACTTATTGTGGAGGATGATGCTGTGATCGCGGAGGCGATCCGACAGCATATGCAGTCCTGGGGCTTTGAAGCCCGGTGTGCAGAGGATTTTCATAATGTGTTAAAAGAATTCACGGATTATGCCCCTCAACTGGTGTTACTTGATATCTCTCTGCCGTTTTTTAACGGCTATCACTGGTGCGGCCAGATTCGCACTATCTCGAAGGTGCCAATCGTATTCCTGTCGTCAGCCTCCGATAATATGAATATTGTCATGGCTATGAACATGGGCTGGGACGACTTTATTCCGAAGCCATTTGACCGGAATGTTCTGATGGCAAAGGTGCAGGCGATTCTGCGGCGCACCTATGACTTTGGGACGGATGCTGCGGTGTTGTCTCATCGGAATGCCTTTTTAAATACGGCGGATGCCAGCCTGGTATATCAGGGACAGAAGATCGAGTTGACGAAAAACGAGAACCGGATCCTGCAGATGCTGATGGAACACAAGGGGAAGGTGGTTAGCCGGGAAGCGCTGATGCAGCGGCTGTGGGAGACAGACAGCTTTGTGGATGAGAATACCCTTACGGTAAACGTGACAAGACTTCGGAAGAAGCTGGATGGTGCCGGGCTTTCGGATTTCATTGCGACAAAGAAAGGGATGGGGTATCTGATACAATGAAGGATCGCCAGGCCTCGGATTTCATTCATAGTGGTGTCTGCGCTGGCAGACATGGGAGTTTAGAGAGAAGGAAGGAATGGGAGCTTTGCTGTTTCAATATATAAAAATGCATCGCAAAGGCGTTAGCATCTTCTTGTTGTTTTCCCTGATCTTTTTGATCGTGTTTGCTTTGTACAGTCTGCCATGGGAGGCTGTTGTCTATGCTGCGGTTCTGTGCGGGTTTATCGGTATCCTGTTTCTGCTGCTGGATTACAGAAGGTATCGCAGCAAGTGTCGGCAGTTGCTGCATATGCAGGAGGACGTGGGAATGACTCTGGAGAGACTGCCGGAGGCCGGGGATGAACCGGAAAGGCTGTACCAGGAGCTGCTTCAGATTCTGTATCGGCAGAAGCAGCAGAGCATGGATGAGAGCAATCGGCGTTATCAGGAGCTGACGGATTATTATACTATCTGGGCGCACCAGATCAAGACGCCTATCGCTGCCATGGATCTGATCCTGCAGAAGGCAGCGGACGAAGAGCGGCCATGCAGAGAAGAAGGGCAGCCTTCTGCAGACATGAGGCAGAATGGACAGGATGAGGGATTGTTTCTTGCTGAAGAGAATGCAGTCAGGCAGCTTTCGGAAGAACTGAAGCGGATCCGCCAATATGTGGATATGGTATTGGTGGTACTTCGCTTGGATTCGGATTCCACCGACTATGTGATCCGGGAATATAATCTGGATGATATCCTGCGGCAGGCGGTAAAAAAATATGCCACGCAGTTTATCTATAAGAAGCTTTCCCTGAGGTATGAGCCGATAAATCAGCGGGTGCTGACAGATGAGAAATGGCTGCTGTTTGTGGTGGAGCAGGTGTTGTCCAACGCGCTGAAGTACACCCGGACCGGATTCATCGAGATCTCTATGGAGGAACCGGAGACCTTATGTATCCGGGATACCGGGATTGGAATTGCGCAGGAGGATCTTCCTCGTATCTTTGAGAAAAGCTACACCGGATATAATGGTCGAAGCGACAAGAAGGCCAGCGGCATCGGACTGTATCTGTGCAGACGGGTTTGCGGGAAGCTGGGCCATACGATCACTGCGGTCTCCACCGTAGGTGAGGGAACCACTATCCGGATCGGTCTTGCGAGACAGGAAATAGAGTTTGAATAGACAGCGAATGGCGCAGGCCAAATTGTTGCCGATCCTTACAAAACTGCAAGATTACAAGGGAAAATGTAAGCCAAATCAATGGAATGCATTTTCCTTTTTTGGTAAAATGAACCTGCCTTAAGAAAGCATAGATAAGGATAGGAGGACAATGCAAATGGCAATTTTGGAAGTGAATAATCTGAAAAAGATATACACCACCCGGTTCGGCGGGAATCAGGTGATGGCGTTAAAGAACGTTACCTTTACCGTGGAGAAGGGCGAGTACGTAGCAATCATGGGAGAGTCCGGCTCCGGGAAGAGCACGCTCTTGAATATCCTGGCTGCGCTGGATAAGCCAACCTCCGGCACAGTACTTCTGGACGGAAAGGATATCTCTCGTGTGCGGGAGTCTGTGTTGGCACAGTTCCGTCGCGACAATTTGGGCTTCGTGTTTCAGGAATTTAATCTCCTGGATACCTTTACCCTGGAGGATAACATCTATCTGCCTATGGTGTTGGCGGGCAGCAATTATCAGCAGATGCGGGAAAGGCTGATACCCATCATTGAGAAGCTTGGCATCTGTGATATCATGAGCAAATATCCTTACGAGGTATCCGGCGGTCAGAAGCAGCGTGCGGCAGTGGCAAGAGCACTCATTATGCAACCCATGCTGATATTGGCAGACGAACCCACCGGAGCCCTGGATTCCAGAGCTACCGATGAACTGCTGTCCCTGTTTTCTTCCATCAATAAGGACGGGCAGACCATACTCATGGTTACGCATTCCGTCAAAGCGGCCAGCCGTGCAAACCGGGTGCTGTTTATTAAGGACGGCGAGGTATTTCATCAGATCTACCGCGGAAACAGCACTGATCAGGAGCTGTATCAGAAGATCTCGGATACCCTGACAATATTGGCGACAGGTGGTGAGCGCGCATGAGAAGGGGATTTTATCGGACATTGGCTTTAAACGGCATTAAGAAAAACCGGAAGACATACCTTCCATACATCCTGACCTGTCTTGGCATGGTGATGATGTACTATATCATCTGCTTTCTTTCCACCAGCAGCTCCATCGCCAATTTGTATCACGGGGCAGACATGCAGAGCGTGCTGCGACTTGGCTGTGGCGTTATCGCCGTATTTGCCGTGATCTTCTTATTTTACACCAATTCCTTTCTGATACGGCGCAGAAAGAAGGAGTTTGGCCTGTACAACATCCTTGGCATGGGAAAGCGACATCTGTTTCTGGTGCAGCTCTGGGAGACATTGCTGATCGCACTGATCGCTCTGGCCGCCGGTCTATTCTGCGGCGTGCTGTTTTCCAAGCTGGCAGAGCTTTGTATGGCAAGAATGCTGGAGGCTGCCGGGAGCTTTGTATTTACGGTGGAATGGTCTGCAGTGATAAAAACAGTGATCCTGTTTGGCGTTATTTTCTTTCTGCTCCTTATAAACAGCATAAGACAGATACACCTGTCCAATCCCATTGAGCTACTGCACAGCGAGGCGGCGGGAGAGAAGCCGCCCAAGGCCAGATGGCTGCTGGCATCCCTTGGGGCAGTGATCCTGATTGGGGCTTACTATCTGGCGGTCAGTATTGAACAGCCGGTGGAGGCTATGGTGTGGTTTTTTATTGCAGTTATCATGGTGATCCTGGGAACATATCTGTTATTTATTGCAGGTTCTGTGGCGCTTTGCCGTCTGCTGCAGAAAAGGAAGAAGTATTATTACAAAACCAGTCACTTTGTATCGGTATCCTCCATGGCATTTCGGATGAAGCGGAACGGAGCGGGACTGGCATCTATCTGCATCCTGTCAACCATGGTGCTTGTGATGATCTCGTCCACCGCCTGCCTTTTTATGGGGCGGGAGAGCGCTCTTCGGAACCGTTATCCCAGGAATATTGTGCTGGAAACCTACAGCCTGGATGAGAAGTATACGGAGCAGGTGCATGAGATCGCCGGGGATGTGGTTGGCGGTCATGGACAGCTGCAGGAGGATCTGCTGGATTATCGATGTCTGGACATTGCCGGTTATCAGGTTGAGGATCAGATTATATTCGATGAGAATAAATGGGATAGTTTTTCACTGACCGAGTATTCCGATTTAAAACAGTTGTTTATTGTGCCGCTTAAGGATTACAACCACTTGATGGGAACGTCTGAGAGCCTTGCGCCGGGACAGGTGCTTTTATATAACACCAAGGGCAGCACCTATACCTATGATACCATAACCCTTCAGGGATGCGAGCCTATGCAGGTGAAGGCAGTGGTGCCGGATTTCGTAGATAACGGCACGGATGCCATGCAGGTCATACCGTCCCTATACGTGTTCGTTTCCGATGATCAGGTGATGGAGGAGGTCTATCGGGCCGCTTCAGTCGGTTATGAGAAGGCACGCCCCATTGCACACGATTACTATGGTTTTGACCTAAGCTGCAGTGAGGAGGAACAGCAGCAGATATTCAGTGAGATTGAAGAACGTATCCGTGACATGGAGCTTACGGACAGCCAGTTCCCGGTAACCAGCAAGGAATGTGTTGCAAAGGAGCGGGCATCCCTCTATTCCCTGTATGGCGGTTTCTTCTTCCTGGGGATTCTTCTGGGGCTGGTATTCCTGCTGGCGGCTGTGCTGATCATCTACTATAAGCAGGTTTCGGAAGGGTACGAGGATCAGAGTAGGTTCTTCATCATGCAGAAGGTGGGTATGACGAAACAGGAGATCCGAAGGAGCATCAATTCCCAGATCCTTACCGTATTCTTTCTGCCGCTTCTGGCGGCGGGAGTGCATGTGTCCTTCGCCTTCCCGATGATCCGAAAACTCCTGTTGTTGCTGGGACTTACGGATGTGAAGCTGTTCGTGATGGTGATGCTTGGAAGCTATCTGCTGTTTGCAGTTTTTTATGTATTGGTGTACCGGATCACGTCCGGGGCATATTACTCGATCGTGAGCGGCAAGGTTTACGAATAGCGAAAAACAATGGCGAAATAAGAAGAAAAAGGTTGATATTTTGACACCCCTATATTATGATATAGGGGTGTTACATTTATTACAACGGAAAGTTCGCGAGGCGTGCTTTCTGTTGTCGTGCAAAAAAGTATATTAAGGAGGCATATATGTATCCAATCATAAAGGCGGAGCAGCTTGCAGATAAGATATTTCTTATGGATGTGGAAGCGCCGAGAGTTGCCCGGCATTGCCAGCCGGGACAGTTTATCATTGCTAAGACCGATGAGGCAGGGGAGCGGATCCCGCTGACAATCTGTGATTATGACCGGGAAGCAGGGATTATCACCATAGTGTTCCAAATCGTCGGGGCATCCACCCGGCGCATGGCGCTCTTAAAAGCAGGAGATTCCTTTGAGGATTTCGTAGGGCCGCTGGGACAGCCTTCGGAATTCGTTCGTGAAGATCTCAATGAGCTGAAGAAGAAAAAAATATTGTTTGTGGCAGGCGGTGTAGGAACCGCGCCGGTTTATCCGCAGGTAAAGTGGATGAAGAACCACGGCATTGATGTGGACGTTATCGTGGGAGCCAAGACCAGGGATCTGCTGATCCTGGAGCAGGAGATGCGTAGTGTCGCGGGCAACCTCTACATAACCACCGACGACGGAAGCTATGGCACCAAGGGCATGGTTACCGGTGTCATTGAGGATCTGGTAAAGAACAAGGGCATCCGGTATGATGTCTGTATCGCCATCGGCCCCATGATCATGATGAAGTTTGTCTGTCTTCTGACAGAGGAGCTTGGGATCCATACCATCGTGTCCCTGAATCCGATCATGGTGGACGGCACCGGCATGTGCGGTGCTTGCCGCGTGACCGTGGGCGGCGAGGTGAAGTTCGCCTGCGTGGACGGACCGGAATTCGACGGCCATCTGGTGAATTTTGAGGAAGCAATGAAGCGGCAGCAGATGTATAAGACGGCGGAAGGCCGTGCCATGCTAAAGCTCAGTGAGGGCGATACCCATCACGGCGGCTGCGGACAATGTGGAGGTGACAGATAATGGACGTATTGAAGAAAGTTCCTGTGAGAGAGCAGGAGCCAAAGGTGCGGGCCGCCAATTTCGAGGAGGTCTGCTACGGATATAATAAGGAAGAAGCCATGGAGGAGTCCACAAGATGCCTAAACTGCAAAAATGCAAAGTGCATCGAGGGCTGCCCCGTGTCCATCAATATTCCCGGTTTTATCGCACAGGTGAAGGAGGGTAACTTTGCAGAGGCTTACCGGGTGATCTCCCAGTCCTCCGCGCTTCCGGCTGTCTGTGGGCGCGTATGTCCTCAGGAGAACCAGTGTGAGGGACGCTGTATCCGGGGAATCAAGGGCGAGCCGGTTTCCATCGGGAAGCTGGAGCGCTTCGTCGCCGACTGGGCCAGAGAGAATCAGATCAAACCGGAGCCGGCCAAGGAGAAGAACGGCCATAAGGTGGCAGTCATTGGCTCCGGCCCTGCAGGGCTGACCTGCGCCGGAGATTTGGCGAAGCTTGGATACGATGTCACGATCTTTGAGGCGCTTCATGAGCCGGGCGGCGTGCTGATCTACGGCATTCCGGAATTCCGTCTGCCCAAGCAGAAGGTTGTAGCCAAGGAGATCGAGAATGTCAAGGCTCTTGGCGTGAAGATCGAGACGAATGTGGTGATCGGTAAGGCTACTACCATCGATGAGCTGATGGATGAAGAGGGCTTTGAGGCTGTCTTTATCGGCTCAGGAGCAGGACTTCCCAAGTTCATGGGAATCCCCGGTGAGAATGCCAACGGTGTATTTTCTGCCAATGAATATCTCACCAGGAACAATCTGATGAAGGCCTTCCGGGAGGATCATGACACGCCGATCGTCCGTGGAAAGAAGGTAGCTGTGGTAGGCGGCGGAAACGTGGCCATGGATGCGGCCAGAACAGCACTGCGGCTCGGCGCAGAGGTGCATATCGTATACCGCAGGAGCGAGGCGGAGCTGCCCGCCCGTGTGGAAGAGGTTCACCATGCGAAAGAGGAAGGAATCATTTTTGATCTTCTTACCAACCCGACAGAGATCCTTGCCGATGAGAACGGCTGGGTGAAGGGGATGAAGTGTGTCCGCATGGAGCTGGGAGAGCCGGATGCTTCCGGGCGGAGAAGTCCGGTGGAGATTCCGGGTTCCGAGTTCGTACTGGAGCTGGATACGGTCATCATGTCCCTGGGAACCTCGCCCAATCCACTGATCTCATCCACCACCGAGGGTCTGGAGATCAATCGGCGCAGATGTATCGTTGCCGATGAGAACAATGGTCAGACCACCAGAGAAGGTGTGTTTGCAGGCGGAGACGCCGTGACCGGCGCAGCCACCGTTATCCTGGCCATGGGCGCAGGTAAGGCTGCCGCTAAGGGGATTGATGAATACTTGTCAAAAAAATAGGGCGTGTGCTGAACTGTTCCCAATGACTGTAAATAGTACCGAAAGGAGCGTATTATGAAGAAAGACACATATATTTCAGAGAGTATCCGTTATATCGGTGCGGACGATGCGGATCTTGATCTGTTTGAAGGGCAATATCATATTCCGGGTGGTGTGGCCTACAATTCTTATCTGATCCTGGATGAGAAGATTGCCGTTATGGATACCATAGATGCCCGGCGAACCGGGGAATGGCTGGAGCGTATGGAGCGGGAGCTTTGCGGGAGGACACCGGACTATCTGGTGGTCTCCCATATGGAGCCGGATCACTCCGCCAGCATCCAGATCCTGGCAGAGAAATATCCCGGACTTAAGATCGTCGGCAATGCCAGAACCTTTACCATTCTCGGACAGTTCTTTGATATGGATCTTAGCGGGCGCACTGTCACGGTGAAGGACGGCGACACCCTTACTCTGGGAAGCCATACGCTGAACTTCATTCTGGCCCCCATGATCCACTGGCCGGAGGTGATGATGACCTATGAGCAGAGCGAGAAGATCCTGTTTGCGGCAGATGCCTTTGGTAAGTTCGGCATGCTTGCCACCGAGGAAGAGTGGGTGGATGAGGCGCGCCGTTATTACATTAATATTGTCGGCAAATATGGCGCACAGGTACAGGCGCTTCTGAAGAAAGCCACGACTCTGGACATCCGGACGATTTGCTCTCTTCATGGCCCGATACTGAAGGAAAATCTTGCTTACTACATTGAAAAATACAATATCTGGAGCAGCTATGAACCGGAGGAGAAGGGCGTTCTGATCGCCTATGCCTCCATCTACGGCAATACAAAGAAAGCAGCACTTACGCTGGCGGAGGATTTGAGAGAAGCCGGTGTTTCCAAGGTGGCGGTTGCAGACCTGGCAAGAGATGACATGGCGGGGGCTCTGGCAGATGCTTTCCGGTATGACCGTATGGTGCTGGCGGCTTCCACTTATGACGGCGGTATTTTCCCCTGCATGGAGGACTTCCTTCATCACCTGAAGATCAAGAATTACCAGAAACGCACGGTCGCACTTATCGAAAACGGCAGTTGGGCGCCGGCTTCCGGCAGACAGATGAAAGCGCAACTGGAGCAAATGAAGGATATCACGGTTCTGGAACCTATCGTAACCATCCGGTCCGCGATGAATGCAGACAGTCGTAAACAACTGAAAGCACTGGCTGAGCAGTTAAAGTGAAGATACCGGGAGACATTCATACAAAAGGAGTTAATTATGAAAAAGCTTACAACAGCGATTATATCCGTTTTTTTCGTTTTTGTGATAACAATTTTTGCAGGATGCAGTAATAACAAAGAAGCTGTAAGCGCAGATTCGCTTGAGGTCAGAAACAACGGCGAATACATACAATGGAGAAACGGCGACGACGAATGGCACGATTTGGTTAGCCTTGATGAAATCAGAAGCAAATCAAATGACGGCCAAGACGGCGCAGATGGAAAAGACGGCGCAAATGGCAAAGATGGCGTAGACGGAAAAGACGGCATCAACGGCCAAGACGGCGTAGACGGAAAAGACGGCGCAAACGGCAAAGACGGCGTAGACGGAAAAGACGGCATCAACGGCAAAGACGGTGTGAATGGCAAAGACGGCGTAGACGGCAAAGACGGTGCAGATGGCAAAGACGGTGCAAATGGCAAAGACGGTGTGAATGGCAAAGACGGCAAACCAATAGAAGTGCAAAAGACCGATTCCTATATACAGTGGCGGTATGAAAACGAGCAATGGCAAAATCTTGTTGCCATTGCTGACATTGCAGGTCCGGCAGGGCAAGACGGTGCAGACGGGAAAGACGGTGCGGACGGGAAAGACGGTGTAAATGGGAAAGACGGTGTAGACGGAAAAAACGGTGCAGACGGCCAAGACGGCAGAACCCCCGAATTTCGTGTTGAGTCAAACACACTGCAATGGCGATATGTCGGAGATAGCATTTGGCTGAATCTCTATGACCTATCATTACTAAAAGGGAAAGACGGTGTAGATGGAAAAGATGGCGTAAACGGCAAAGATGGCGTAAACGGCAAGGACGGCGTAAACGGCAAAGATGGCGTAAACGGTAAGGACGGCGTAGACGGAAAAGATGGCGCAAACGGTAAGGACGGTGCAAATGGTAAGGACGGTGCAAACGGCCAAGATGGCAAGGACGGCAAGGACGGAATGTGCGCAGGATATTTTGCTGCAAGCGGCGAATCGACAAGTTGGGGATCGCTTTCGTTTACCGTAAATAAAAGCAACGGCGGTTTAATTTCTTATAACAGTTCAAACAAGGAAATTAAGCTTTCAAAGGGTCATTCATACAGCTTGGTATTCAGTGGAACTGTTTCGGTCCGTGCAAAAAGCGATGACGCTACATGCGGAGTATCCCTTATTGACGGATACGATAGCAGCAACAGTATATTTTATGCGACACAAACTTATATCATCGTACCGAAAAAGGATCAAACCAGCAGACTGACCGTTGCATATAACACAATATACACAGCAACAGATGACATCACTTTAAAATTTCAATATAATAATATGCTGTTTCAACAGACCGATTTCGGAGGGAGCAGATACAGCATAACAATTATTGCATTAGACTGATTTTTACGATGATATCCGAGAACACTCGTGACGAGAGCTCGAGTACAGGCACCAAAAACATCTCTATTGTGTGGGGTTCACAATAGAGATGTTTTTTTTGTAGATTTTTCACAAAAACCGTGTATGAAAACTGTGAAAAAGGCCAAAAATAAAAATAACTATTGCTTTTTTGATAAGAACCGAATATACTCTAAATATAGGGACTGGAAACGTTACCGGCAACGTAACCGGGGGACATAACCAGACCGATGCAACCGACAATAGAAAGTCAATGATGCGAACACTCTATTGTTATCAATTCAAATCTTTAAGGAGGATGTACTATGAAAAGAAAGCTTGTATCACTTATGTTAGTGGCCGCTATGGGTGCGGCATTGCTTGCTGGCTGCGGAACCAAGGATTCCGGTAACCAGAGCGGCAATAAGACTGCTTCCGGCAAGGTGTATCTGCTGAATTTCAAACCGGAAACCGATGGGGCATGGCAGGATCTGGCGAAGCTCTATACGAAGAAGACGGGTGTGGAAGTGAACGTTCTGACAGCGGCAGAAGGGCAGTACAGCACTACCCAGCAGGCGGAGATGGCCAAGTCAGGGGCGCCTACCATCTTCAATATCGGTAATGCCACAGCGGCGGCTACCTGGAATGATTACACGCTGGATCTGAAGGATACTGCTCTGTATAAGCATTTGACAGATAAATCCCTGACCATCAATTATGATGGGAAGGTTGCCGGAATTGCCAACTGCTATGAGAGCTACGGCATCATTTACAACAAGAGCATTATCGCAGATTATTGCACCATGGACAATGCAGTGATTTCTTCTGCCAAGGACATCAAGGATTTTAAGACTTTGAAGGCAGTGGCTGAGGATATCAATAAACGGGTCGATGAGATCAACGAGAAGTTCGGATATGAGCTGCGGGGTGCGTTCTCCTCACCGGGACTTGACAATGGTTCCAGCTGGAGATTCTCCGGACATCTGGCAAATATGCCTCTGTACTATGAGTTCAAGGATGACGGCTGCGATCTCATTGCAGGAGAAGCTACTATTAAGGGTACTTATCTTGACAACTACAAGAATGTGTGGGATATGTATGTATCCACCACGGCTGCGGATCCCAAGACTCTGAACTCCGGCGCACTGAACGCTGAGACAGAATTTGGTATGGAGGAAGCAGTGTTCTACCAGAACGGCGACTGGGAATTCTCCCCGCTGACCAGTTCGGAAAACGGTTATCTGGTAACCGAGGAAGATCTCGGAATGCTGCCCATCTACTTCGGCGTGGATGATGCAAACCAGGGTCTGTGTGTAGGAACTGAGAATTACTGGGCAGTGAACAAGAAGGCTCCTCAGGAAGATATCGATGCAACCCTTGCTTTCCTTGAGTGGGTGATCACCTCTGATGAGGGCCGTGACGCCATCACTAACAAGATGGGTCTGTCCGCTCCATTCGATACCTTTACCGGAAAATACGAACCCACCAACCCGTTCGCGAAGGATTCCGCTGCACTGATGGCAGATGGCAAGACTTCCGTAGCATGGAGCTTCAATGCAACTCCCAACGTGGACGATTGGCGTGCAGATGTAGTTGCTGCTCTGACCGCTTATACCGACGGTACCGGAAATTGGGACGCTGTGAAGACCGCGTTTGTAGACGGCTGGGCAAAACAGTGGGCGCTGGCGCATGAGAACGATTAAGAGATAGCGGGACGCAAGTCCGGCAGTGCAAAAGGAGGGTGAGTGAAAAAACACTCACCCTTTTCAAAAAAATGAAGGAGAAAAGTTATGGAGAAAGCAATAAAAAAATATTTTCCAATATTTGTTCTTCCTACACTGATCGCATTTGCAATCGGCTTTATCATTCCTTTTGTGTATGGAATCTTTCTGTCGTTCTGCAAGTTTACGACAGTGACGGATTTTAAGTGGGTGGGACTTGAGAATTATAAAAGAATCCTGTTTGTAAACGGGGTGCTTGATACGACCTTCCTGCATTCCCTCTGGTATACGGCTTTGTTTGCGGCAGTTTCCGTTTTGATCATCAATGTGGTATCCTTTGCCATCGCAATGCTCTTAACCAAGGGAATCAAAGGAACGAACCTGTTTCGAACAGTCTTTTTCATGCCGAATCTTATTGGCGGCATTGTACTTAGTTATATCTGGTTAATGTTATTCAACAGCGTATTGCAGCATTTTTCGAAAACAATCGTCTCGACCCAATGGTATGCGTTCTGGGGACTGATCATCGTGGTCTGCTGGCAGCAGATCGGTTATATGATGATCATTTATATCGCAGGAATCCAGAATATACCGGGAGAGCTTATCGAGGCGGCTAAAATAGACGGCGCAGGTCCGTTCCAGCTGTTAAAGTCTGTGACGATTCCGCTACTGATGCCGACCATCACGATCTGTACTTTCCTGACCATGTCCAACGGCTTCAAGCTCTTTGACCAGAACCTGGCACTCACCGGCGGTAATCCGGGCAAGATGTCACAGCTACTGGCACTGAACATCTATGATACCATGTATGGTACCACCGGCTGGCAGGGCGTGGGTCAGGCAAAGGCTGTGATATTCTTTATCCTGGTGGCGTTGATCGCACTGGCGCAGAATAAAATTACAACCAGTAGGGAGGTGCAGCAGTAATGGCGAAGAAAGCAAATGAGATGACCTCGGTTCGTAAAGCAAGACACGGCGGCCTTTTGACAGCAATCTTTACTGTGTTGTCCCTGCTGTGGATATCGCCACTCTTTGTGGTGATCCTGAACTCCTTTAAGCGAAAAGCTTATATCTTCCGGAATCCGTTTGGAATCAGCACAAGTTCCATCACGGAGGGGTGGGATAAGTTCGTGAAGGGAGCACAGAAGATGATGTGCGGCCTGCTGAACTACAGAAATGCCGTCGATAAGACAGATTTCTTTCATGCATTCGGATATTCACTGTTCATCACGGTGGTGTCCGTGATCGTGATCATAATTTGTACCTCCATGTGTGCCTGGTATATCACCAGAGTGCATAATAAGTTTACGAAGGCTATGTATACCATGTGCCTGTTTTCCATGATCGTACCATTCCAGATGGTGATGTTTACATTGTCCAAGTTTGCCAATATCCTGCATCTTGGAAATCCGGTCGGGATCGTGCTGGTGTATCTGGGCTTCGGCGCTGGGCTTGCGGTATTCCTGTTCACCGGGTTTGTGAAAGGAATCTCTATAGAGATCGAGGAAGCTGCCATGATCGATGGCTGTACACCGATTAGGACGTTTTTCTCCGTGGTATTCCCAATCTTGAAGCCAACCGCTATCACGGTAGCGATTCTCCAGGCTATGTGGATATGGAATGACTACCTGCTGCCCAGTCTGGTACTGGACATCAACAAATATAAGACCATCCCAATCGCTATTCAGTTCCTGAAGCAGAGCCACGGACAGGTGGATTGGGGCGCGATGATGGCAGTGCTTGTGCTGGCGATCATTCCCATCGTGGCATTTTACCTGGTTTGCCAGAAGTATATCATTGAAGGTGTGTTGGCAGGCGCAGTGAAAGGGTAATAACGATTGACCGCCGCTAAGATTTCGTATATAATGTCCACGAAAGCAATGAGCAGTGCCAAAGAAGACGGAAAGAAAACGGCTGCTTGCAGACGGATTTCTTTATGGCTTCTTTGATAGGGCGAATGCCCGTGAGCGAGACGGAACGAAGTGGAGTCGAGCTCGCACTGCTTAGCTATTTAGCTATAAATGAGAAAATCTGGATGTGGGGAATGTGAAATGCTGACCATCAAAGATATTGCAAAGGAATCGGGATATTCCGTGAGTACGGTTTCCAGGGTTCTGAATAAGCGCCGGGACGTGAGTCCGGAGGCGAAGGAGAGAATAGAAGCAATCGTTAATGCGCACCGTTTTGTGCCAAACACCAATGCAAAGCACCTGAAACAGACAGTCAGCAAGACGATTGCAGTGCTGGTTAAGGGAACCTCAAACATGCTGTTTGCCAGTATCGTTGAGGAGGTCCAGGCCATGATAGAGACTTCAAAGTACAGCCTGGCGGTGTCCTATATCGACGAGGATGCCAACGAGGTGGAGCAGGCGCTGGTTATCTGCCGGGAGAGGAATCCGCTGGGCTTGCTGTTCCTTGGTGGAAATATGGAATATTTCAGGGAGCAGTTCGGGTTTATCGATGTACCCAGCGTCCTGGTGACAAACCAGGGGCAGAGTCTTTCCTTCCCGAATCTGTCCAGCGTAGCCACGGATGATGTGGCGGCGGCCAGATGTGCCATTGATTACCTGATATCCCAGGGCCATGAAAAAATCGGGATCCTTGGCGGTGACCGGAAGCTGTCGCACACCAGCAGCCAGCGTTACCGGGGATGTATGGAGAGCTTTCAGGCGCACGGTATCTCATTTGATGAGGAGAATTATTACAGCAAGTCACGATTCTCCTATGACAGTGCATACCGTGCCATGAAGCGGCTTTTGAAAAATACAAAGG